>NZ_JBWLKM010000004.1:0-133706 GCF_059026085.1 Streptomyces sp. a15
GGTTGTCTCACGTGGTGATGGTGTGAACTGCGGCATGATGTCTCTTCATGAGTGCCGATCTGTCGCGGCGGCTGGTTCCTGACGGTTTGTGGGATCTGGTCGCGCCGTTGCTGCCGTCGTTCAGCTCTCGCCCGCAGGGCGGTGGAACGGCGCCGTTGGATGAGCGGGCCGTGTTCACGGCAGTGGTGTATGTGCTGACCAGCGGGTGCGCGTGGAGGTATCTGCCGGAGACGTTCGGGGTGTCGCCCGCGACGGCGCATCGCCGGTTCACGGCATGGACCGGGGCCGGGCTGTGGCGGCGTCTGCACCGGGCGGTCCTGGACGAACTCGGCGCCCGGGGTGAACTCGACTGGACGTCCGCGATCGTCGATGCCGCGTCGGTGCGGGCGAAAAGGGGGGCTCGCTGACCGGGCCGAACCCGGTCGATCGCGGCAAGAAGGGCAGCAAGCTGCACGTGCTGTCCGAGGCTCAGGGCATTCCGCTCACCGTGACCGTGTCCGGCGCGAACATGCACGACAGTCTGGCCCTCAAGCCGCTGATCCGCGGCATCCCCGCCATCCGCTCCCGACGCGGCCCCCGTCGGCGCCGCCCGGTCAAACTCCGCGCCGACAAGGCGTACTTCTCCGCCGCCCACCTGACCTGGCTGCGTGAACGAGGGCTGGTCCCACGTATCGCGCGACCGGGCATCGAGTCCGGCGAACGACTTGGCCGGCACCGCTGGAAGATCGAGCGGTCCATCGCCTGGCTCTTCGGCTACCGCCGCCTCACCGTCCGATACGAACGAAAGGGCTCCCACTTCCTCGCCTTCCTCGGCCTGGCCGCCGCCCTCACCTGCTACAAGAAGCTCGCAAAACTCACCACGTGAGACAACCTCTCAGAGGACTGGACGACGATGCCTAAAATTGTGTTGGCCAATTTTCGCGCCGACTACGCCGAGAACGTTCGATCCGCTTCGGGGTTTCCCGTGGGAACCAAGACGGGAGGGGACACCAGCTGCCGCTTCCTGTGGCACGCGTCCGAGGGCGACGTACTGGTCGTTCCGGACTCCGTGGGCCCTGAACACATCAAGCACTACAGTGCGCTGGCCGGGGTGGACGGGAGCCGCATCAACGTGGTGCCCGTGGACCATCTGCTGTCGGACAGCGCCCTGACCGACGAGGCATTCGTGTCCCGCCTGCGCCCGTTCGTCGGTACAGACCCGGCACAGTGGTCGCTGTTCCCCTGCGTATTCACCAAGGGCGTGGCCGAACTCGCTGACGCTCTGGGCCTCGCACCGGCCGCCGGGAGCGGATTCGCCGACCAGAACGGCGTGGACATGCTCAACCTGAAGTCCACGTTCCGCAGGCTTGCTGCCGGAGCAGGCGTTCCCCTTCCCCCGGGAAACGTTGTCCGGTCTTCCGGCGAACTCGCCAGGGCGATCACCGCAAACGTGGCCGAGACCGGCATGGCGATCGTGAAGCAGGACCGCAGTGGCGGTGGCCACGGCAACGTCGGTCTTACCACCCTCCAGGGCGCCTCGCTGCCGGGAACCCGGTACTCCCGGTTCATCGGCTCCGTAGACGTCGAAGCCCTCGCCCTCGAGCTGTGGGACGAACTCTCCGACGAATCCAACTCCCTGCTCGTGGTCGAGAGCTACCAGGAAGCACGTAAGCGCTTCTACCTGGAGTTCTTCATATCCGACGAGGACGTCACGTTCCTCAACGGCGGGATGATCCGCTACTCGCCCGAGAGTAGTGGCACGGAGGCGAACGAATCCGCGTCCGAGAGCCCGCGGTGGGTCGGCCTCGACCTGCAGCTGCACCTCGGCAACCGGGCGCCCACACCGAAGTGGTGGGCCACGCCCGGACCTTCCTCGACCTGGTCCGGCAAATCGGCTATCGGGGACACGTCAACATTGACGGCCTGGTCACCGTGGCCGGTCACATCTACTTCCACGAGATCAACGCCCGCTGGGGCGGAAGCCTCGTCTACCACGAGGTTGGGGACAGACTGCTCGGCCACGGCTACGCCGACCACGGCCTGGTCTCCTCGGCCCTCGGCACGGATCCTGTCCCCTTCGAACAGCTGGTTTCGCTGATCGACGAGTCGCGCCTGGCGTTCGACCCGGACACCCGGACGGGCGTCGTGCCGATGGCGGGCAATTCCGACCTGGGAGGCGGCACTGAGTCCGTGGTCCTCGGGCGCGACGCCGCTGAGGTCCGTGACCTCAAGGGCCGGCTGAGCGCATGTATCGCTGGCCGTGCCCGGACCGAGGGAGCCTGAGCTCATGCCGGTCGAGTTCGACGCGGATTCGTTCAAGCCTGCGGAACTCAAGTGGACTGAACAGGGCCCCGCGAACATTGGCCTCGGGGTCGCCGAGATGGACTTCGGCACCGCGCCTGTCGTCGTCGACGCTGTCCACGACGCGCTGCGGTCCGGTGTGCACGGTTATCTGTCGCCGGCCCGGTCACTGGCTACACGTGTCGCGAGCGCCCAGTGGCAGAAGTCCCGCTACGGGTGGTCGGTGGACCCCGAAATGGTCCGGCTGGTGCCAGACGTCGTCACCGCGTTGTTCCGGATCATGACGGAGTACATCAACCCCGAGTGGCCGGTAATGGTCATGACGCCGGCGTATCCGAAGTTCTTCAAAATCGCCGATGCCCTGGGCCGCCGGAGCATTGGCGTGGAGCTGCTCCGGGAACCCTCCGCCTTCACACTCGACCTGGAGCGTGTAGAGGGCCATCTGAAGACCGAGGGCCCGTGTCTCGTCGTCCTGTGCAACCCGCACAATCCGACAGGGTCCGTTCTGAAGGAGGGTGAGCTAGTACAGCTGGCGGAGCTGGTGCGCAGGCACGGCGGCATGGTGATCAGTGACGAGGTCCATGCCCCGTTGGCCTACCCCTCCGCCACGCACCTCCCCTTCGCCTCGCTGCCTGGTGAATCAGCGTCGAGCATCACTTTCACGATCACCTCGGCGTCCAAGGCATGGAACATCTCCGGCATCAAGTGTGCAGAAGTGATCCTGCCGCACCGGAACGCCGTGGCAGCATGGGATGGCTCCGAGATGCTGCGCTCGACGTCGAACTCAACCTCCACCCTGGGGGCTGTCGCGGCGATGGCCGCGTATCTCGACGGCGCAGAGTGGCTGGATTCGGTGATCGACTATCTAGCCGGAAACCGCGACGTCGTCAGCCTCTTCGCCCGCACCGAGCTGCCCGTCATCGGCTACGTCGAGCCAGAGGCTTCGTACCTGTCGTGGCTGGAACTGCCTGAGTGGCTCGGCCAGGGCAACGCAGGCCCTGCGGAGTTCATCTCGCGGGCAGCCAGAGTGTCGGCCATGGAGGGTGCCGACTTCGGGCCGGTCAGCAAGGACTTCGTCCGGCTGGGCTTCGCAACCTCATGGCCCGTTCTCCTCCAGGCGCTCGACCGGATAGCCGACGCGATAAAGGGAGGCCCGGTGAAGTAACCCGACGCCGCGAGCTTCGGGCGCAGCGGCACCCCCGCTACGCACAGGGAACGACCGCCCCTCTCCCGCGTCCACGCCTGCCGCGCCGCGGGCCCGGCGAGGACGCAGCCGGGCGCTCGTGACGGGGGCGGGTCAAGAGACCGCTGGGCATCCCGCTACAGGCCGGCGAAGAGCGTATTCGCGCGGCGGCGGCCGCCCGGATCGGCTGTCGGGGGCCCCGCAGCCGCGCTCCGAGCGCCACACGGAACCTGGCCATGCCTGGAGAACGAAGGGATAGAACAATCAGCGAAGACAGGGCTAGCGAGACAGACGTGACCGCGCAGACCACCAGCAAAAGAGCCTGGGCGACGGTCGCGGTTCTCTGCGTGTGATGTCGAGCTGCTGCAGCGGGCCGGCCGACTCCCTCACATGCAGCACTTATGTAGTGACCAAACCTTGCAAGTCGCAAATGAGGAGAAGAATGGACCACCATCTGTCCCCCGAGCACGAGGAACTCCGCAGCACGATCGAGGCGTTCGCGCACGACGTCGTTGCCCCCAAGATCGGCGACTACTACGAGCGCCACGAGTTCCCGTACGAGATCGTCCGCGAGATGGGCCGCATGGGCCTGTTCGGCCTGCCCTTCCCCGAGGAGTACGGCGGCATGGGCGGTGACTATCTCGCGCTCGGCATCGCGCTCGAAGAGCTGGCGCGGGTCGACTCCTCCGTGGCGATCACACT
The DNA here is from genome assembly GCF_059026085.1 of Streptomyces sp. a15. Taxonomy (NCBI): domain Bacteria; kingdom Bacillati; phylum Actinomycetota; class Actinomycetes; order Kitasatosporales; family Streptomycetaceae; genus Streptomyces; species Streptomyces sp. A15. The sequence continues at coordinate 4,166 of NZ_JBWLKM010000004.1, forward strand.
GGAAGCGGGTGTCTCGCTGGGCGCCATGCCGATACACCTCTTCGGCACGGACGAGCAGAAGCAGGAGTGGCTGCCCCGGCTCTGTTCCGGTGAACTGCTCGGTGCCTTCGGTCTGACCGAGCCGGACGGCGGCTCGGACGCGGGCGGCACCCGCACGACCGCGGTGCGGGACGGCGATGAGTGGGTGATCAACGGCTCCAAGTGCTTCATCACCAACTCCGGTACGGACATCACGGGCCTGGTCACGGTCACCGCCGTCACCGGCCGCAAGCCGGACGGCCGTCCGCTGATCTCCTCGATCATCGTGCCGTCGGGGACGCCCGGGTTCACGGTCGCGGCGCCGTACTCGAAGGTCGGCTGGAACGCCTCGGACACGCGCGAGCTCTCCTTCTCGGACGTGCGGGTCCCGGCGGCGAACCTCCTCGGTGAAGAGGGTCGAGGATATGCCCAGTTCCTCCGGATTCTCGACGAGGGCCGGGTCGCCATCTCCGCGCTAGCGACGGGTCTCGCGCAGGGTTGCGTGGACGAGTCCGTGAAGTACGCCAAGGAGCGGCACGCCTTCGGGAAGCCGATCGGGGCGAACCAAGCGATTCAGTTCAAGATCGCCGACATGGAGATGCGGGCGCACATGGCGCGGGTCGGCTGGCGGGACGCGGCGTCGCGCCTCATCGGCGGGGAGCCCTTCAAGAAGGAGGCGGCGATCGCGAAGCTCTACTCCTCCACGGTCGCCGTCGACAACGCCCGCGAGGCCACGCAGATCCACGGCGGCTACGGCTTCATGAACGAGTATCCGGTGGCCCGGATGTGGCGGGACTCCAAGATCCTGGAGATCGGCGAGGGCACCAGCGAGGTGCAGCGCATGCTGATCGCCAGGGAGCTGGGCTTCGTCGGGTGACGCCGACCCCCGGGGTTCCATTCACGTCGCCTTCGCCAACGGGAGCGGCAACGATCAGTAGTTAGATGGGGGCTTCGGTCCGGGGTTGAACAGGAGTACTGGAAAGTGCTCCTGTTTCGCCCCTTCCTCGGCGGGCGGACGCCGTCTGCGGACAGTGGCAGCGGGGCCAAGGGGCGCTGGTGGCGGTCCCTAGTGCTCTGACCGCATGGGTTCGCCGGGTTGGCGGTCGTGGCGGTTGGATGTGCGGTGACGCAGGTCGGCTTCCCCCTGCGCAGTGAGCGAGAGGAGCTGGCCGGGCCGGTACACGTTCTCGGTGATGTCCTGATGCAGTAGCCCGTCGGCGACCAGCCGCTGCACGGTCTGCGGGAAGACCGCCGGGTCCTGCCACTGGGCCCTCTCCCGCGAGATGTACGGGTCCTCGCCGATCGCGTTGCGGCGAAAGCGAACACCTCCGGCCGCAACCACTCCGAGGGCTACCAGCCCGCGCTCCCCGGCAACGGCCCAGTCGTCGTCCCGGTGGGGCCTCGTCTCCTGGCCCGGCCCATGGCTCTTGTTGCTCGCGTGTTGAGCAGGCTCCGGCGAGGAAAGAAGCCGGCGGTAGGCGGACAGGGACTCGACGAGCTGGCTGTATGCCCGGTCCTGCTGGGCCAGGCCGTCTCCGAGGTCCGGTAGAGCTGTTTGCAGCAGCGCGTACGACACCTGGGCTCGGCCGACTTCACCGCGACCAGTGCCTTCGAGCAGCCGCTGAGCGCGCTGGACCGCGTTGAGCACGCTCTCGTGTCGCTCGTCCAGCGCCGCTGCGGCTTCGATGACGCGTGTAGCGGCCTGGTGCAGCGGCTCCTCCGGACCATGTGCGAGGGCGTGCACGCTGACATCCCCGACACCGAGCACTTCGACGACGAGATAAGGCCCAGGGTGTGTGTCTGCGTCGTACGGGTTCACTCCGTCGTCTCCATCCGGGCGAGCAGGGAGCGGACCAGAGCGGGCAGGCTCCCGGGATCGTTGTCGAGCCGAGGGCGGTCGCTCAATTCGCTGAGGAGATCGGCGTCATCGAGCAGGCCGCTGGAGATCTCCATGCAGGCGTCGGTGATCCGGGCGGCGGCGAGCAGCGACTGGGAGAGAACCTCGACGTAGTCGTCCGGCGCGAGGCCGGCGGCCTCGGCTGCGTTGCGGACCGCCTCCAACTCAAGTGCGTTGAAGGCGAAGTCGAACTCGTCGTCCCGCTCAGTACCACCGGGCGCGGCGGCGATCGGGGCGCGTGGCTCCGTGGGTATGCCCACGCGGGTACAGATCTCGTCGACCGAGGAGGTCAGCTCGGCGAACGACTCGGTGAGCCACCCCAGCGCGGAGGCGTAGGAGGCCAGAGCGAACAGGCCCGCCGAACCAGCAGGGCGTGGCTCTATGGCCACGAAGCCCTCGAACCGGTCGTTCAGCTCGGTGATCACGCGGGGCCCAGCGGCCAGCGGACCCAAGACGGGATGCAGGTAGGAGCGGGCGGCGGCCGTCGGGTACTCGGCGGCAGGGATGCCGCCGACGTTCTGAGCGGCCTCGGTGAGGAGATCCGCCAGTTCTGAACGGGTCCGCGCAGTACGGTCGTTGGTCATCGATGGGTGGCCTTTCGAGAAGCAGTGGCCGAGGGCGGCGCTGGTGACGGGGCAGCCGCGCGGCCCGTTGTCGGCCGTTCGGTGGTGAGCGTCGAGCGAGACCGGGCGGCCTGCACGCGGGCCTCCGTGGCGGAGTCCGGGCCGACCCCTTGCTGGGGCTCGGTCCGTAGGTGGGCCGCGCGGTAGACCGCGTAGTCCTTCCGGCTGCCAGCCGCCACGAGGTAGATCTCGCGCTTGTGGGTCGAGGTCGGTGGCGCTTGGCGGAACTGGATGACCAGCCGGTAAGAGACCTCCGGGTCGACGTACACCTTGTGGAAGCCGGCGAGGCGGCCCTTCAACGGCAAGCAGTCGTCGCTTCCGTGGACCAGGTTCTGCAGCTCCAGCAAGGCCAAATCGCGCATCTCAGAGGGGAGTTCCCGCAGGTCGGCGATGGCGTCAGGGTGCGCGGCGAAGGCGAAGCGGGCACGGCTCACAGCAGCCTCCCCTGGACCGCACGCTGGACCGGTGCCGCCGCTGTCGCACGGGGCGCGTCGAGCCCGGTCTGCGGTGTCGGAGAGGTGCCGGCGGACCGGGAAAGAGCGATGCGGGCGATGCGGGCCCGGACGACAGCACCGTTGTGGTCGCTGTACTCCGGAGGCTCGGGCAGCGGTTCACTGCGCTCGTCCAGCCAGGTCTGGGCGACGCCGACGTCGGGGAAGGCGCCTTCGCGCATCGTGTACGTGCCGGCACCGTGGTTCCACTCCTCGTAGAAGAGGTGAACCGGTGCCTGGGTGGCCTGGGAGTCGTTGACGAGTGTCCACGCCTCGCTGGGGTTGTCGTCAGAGGTGTAGGTGTCGAGGACCTCGTAGCGGGTGCCCGACTTCTGGATCTGCTGTTCCACCTGGAGGGTGAGGTCGTCGGCGGGCTCGATGTAGTCGCCACCGTGCAGTGCGATCCGTTCGAGCGGGCAGCCGCGTTCTGCCAGCCAGTTCTGTGCGAAGGACGCCGTGGCGTGGTGACTCGTCTCGAACGTGAACGTGGACTGCCGCAGATCCCGAGCGACCGCGATCGCAACGAGCTGTGGCTCGCCGGGTATCCCCCAGGTGACCGATCGGTCGTGGGCGAGGACGAAGCTGTGCGAACCGTTGGGTGTGGTGTGGTGCTGGGACAGCACCGTCAGGTCGCCAGCCCAGAGAGCCTCCATCGCCTCCTCGGAGTCGTCGTCGACCGGCGAGAGATCGTCGAGGCCGAAGTCGAGAACGTCGTTCACGCCGCCACCCCCGCCTGCTCGGGCGCCGGGGTGGCCAGCACCCGGTGATTGGGGCGAGTTGCGCTGGTCGTGCAGGCCGCGAACGGTCCGTCGGGCGCACGCAGGTGCGCCAGGGTCTGGTCCAGGTGGTCGCGGTGCCAGGTCGAGGGGCCGGACAGGCCGGCCTCCGTGTCGGTGAACTGCTGCCAGGCGAGCCAGAGTGCGTGGAGCCGGGCGACGGCCTCGGGGTGTTCGTGCCAGTGCGCGCACCAGGGACGGCTCGTGCTGATCTCCCGGCCGTACACCGGCAGGAAGAGGTAGTTCACCCAGTCGCTGAGGGCAGCGAGTTCGACGGCGTACTCCTTGCCGCCCAGGGCGAGGATGAACACCGAGGCGGGGCCGTCGGGCTTCTTCCCGTCAGCCGCCTCGGCTTCCGGAGCGCCGTCCGGCGGCTGGATGGCGCCGGGGTCGGGCTCGGAGCCGAGGCGGTCGAGGATGACGCCGTGCTGCCTGACCTCGGCCATGGTCTTGGCGAGGGTGCTGGCGAGGTCGTCGAGGTCTGCGTCGGGGACGCGGTACGGCTCGGGGCCGGGGGAGGTCGGGCTGGTGTCGGTCATGGGGGTGTGCTCCATCTGTGAGACGGCGACATGCCCGAGAGGATCCGGAGAATCAGCGGTTTGGTCCGGCCGGAAAATCGCGGTAGTGGAGCGCTATCGGTCGGCGCAGCGGGGACAGCGGGGGAAGGGTGGTGCCAGCAACTGCAAGGCGTGCGAAGCCTGTTGTGGGACGACGCCGTTGCCGAGCGCGGTGAGCTGCGCCGGACGGCCGAGCCCCGGAGTCGCGGTGACCCAGCCGGCGTCGAGGCCCTGCATCCACTCCACGAAGTCCGCGCGGAGCCGACCGGCCGCGTCTGTGGGGGCCGGGGCCGGGCGGGTGAGGCTCTCCCATCGGGTGATGGCGGATCCGTACGCTCCCCATCGCCGGTCCGCGCCCCCGCCTCCGGCGTCTCCTCCGCCCAGAGGGGCAGGACCACCGCCGACAAGGGAGGCCGCCATCCCTTCCCGGGGCGGCGGCCCGGGGTGCCCGTGTCGCTGGCCCTCGGCGTCGGCAACAGAGACGCAGCCGCGCTGGGCAGGGTCATGTCGCCATTGCCGTGCCGCTGGTTCGGCGAGCCCTTGATTCCGTCCGACGCCTTCGGGGTCGGCAGCAGCAGCCACTCGACCTCGTCGGCCAGGTTCGGACCGTGCCCCCCGCTCTTCCGCTTCGATGGATGCTGGCTGCCGCCGTTCTTCCCGATGTTGCTGGTCGGCGTCTTCAGCAGGGTGCCCGGCGGGCCAGGCGGCGAGGAAGATCCGCTCGCGGCGGTGCGGGGCCCCGACGTCGGAGGCGCGAAGCACCAGCCACTTCGCGTCGTACCCGAGGTCGGCCAGGGATCCGAGTACGGCACCGAGTGCCCGCAGAGCAGGCTGACCTGCGGTGTCTCCCAGACACCACGGGCAGGGTTCCACGTCGCCAGGGGAACCGGCGGGGGAGGTGAGGAGGCCGCGCACATTCTCGATCACAACCAGGCAGGGTCGGAGGGCTGCGACCGCACGGGCGACGTGCAGCCAGAGCCCGGAGCGGGTCTGGGCGTTGAGTCCGGCCCGGCGGCCGGCGACCGAGACGTCTTTGACAGGGGAAGCCGGCCGTCAGGACGCACACCCGGGGGACGGTGCACCAGTCGACGGCGGTGATATCGCCCAGGTTCGGGACGCCGGGCCAGTGGCGGGCCAGGATGCGTGAGGCGTTCGGGTCGACCTCGGCGTGCCAGGCGAGCGTGCCGCCGAGCGCGGACTGCACGCCCAGGTCGAGGCCGCCGTACCCCGAGCAGAGAGACCCGATCAAGGGGGTGGCGAGGCTCGGGGCCGTGACGCGTAGGTCCGGCGCGGCTGCGGAGATGGGGTAGATCAAGGCGAGTTCCAGAGGCAGAAGAGGCTGGTGGGGAGGGGGTCTCACGGGTGGCCGCGCGAGGGTGGTCGGGCTGCTGACTGCGTGGGGAGACGGCTGGCCGGGGCTGGGGGTGACGCGCCTGGGCGTGGTGTGCTGCGGGCGCGGGCGGCCTTCACTCGGTCGGGCGGCGGCTCGGCCGTCGGCGGCGCGGATGCCGTGGCCTTCGGAGCCGGACTGCTGTTCGCGGTGACCCAGCGGGCACGTACCTCGTCGAGCGGACCGAGTTCGTGCAGGGCGTGGTTGATCAGCCGACCGGGCCCCAGAACCTCGTCCTGGGCCAGAGTCCGGATGGCTCGCGCGGAGGCGGCGGCGGTGCGGGTGACGGAGGAGCGCATCACCCGCTGTCCGAACCAGTCAGCGCTTCCGGGGACCATGCCTTCGCAGACGGCGGCCAGCTGCTCGCTCGACACAGTGCCGTCAGCCAGCAGACCGCGTCGCTGGGCCTCCCAGAGCAGGGTGATCCGGTCGATTGGTTCGCCTCGGTGGTGCAGCGCGCCCAGGCACCGGTAGAGCTGCCCGTGGGTAGGGTCGGCGAAGTCTCCCGGCCGCAGCCAGGCCACCACCTCGCCCATGGCCCCCGGCTGTTCGGCGAGGACCGCCAGGAGGAACCGCTCGTCCTTGGCGACTTGGCTGCTCTGCGCCGGAGGCGGGATGTCCGTGGCGGCAGAGCGCCCAGCGGTGGGTGGGACCGGTCGAGGGTCGGTTCCCCAGCGTCGTGCAAGGTCGGTGAGTACGCCGGTCAGGACGTCCGCCGTACGCAAGGCTCCCTCGACCTCGCCTTGGACGGCGTCGGCCCGAGCCGCTTGGTGGAGACGGATCGCGTGCTGGGCGACGGTGCGGTGAATCGCCCCCTCCAGCACCATGCGTCCGTACACCGGGGCGTGCTCGGTTCGGGGACACGCCTGGATCAGGGTGTGGGCGTACGCCGCGGTCAGCCCGCGCACGTGCTGTCCGGCCTCCTCGACCGCGTCGGTCACCCACGACAGCGGCAACGGACCATCGGCCGAGAGCGCGGGATGCCCGTCGTTGCGCAGCTTGCGGAGGGCGGCGAACAGCGCTTGGTGGACGGGCCGATAGAAGTGGTCCGCAGCGAGCCACTCCAGGTGCGTGAGCTGCTCGGGGTCGAGGAGTGCGGCACCGAGGACCGCCTGCTCGGCACTCATCAGTGGGTTCACCGCCGGCCTCCGGGATCAACGCAGGACGCCTCGTCCTGCCGGATGAGGAGGCTGGTGACTGCCTGGTCGGCAGCGGCCATCGACAGCGCGAAGTCGTCCAGGACGGCGGTGAAGGCGGGATCGGAGGCGGGGACCGAGTCGGCCCCGCCGTCAAGCCACCACCAGCCACCGCGCAGGACGACCGGAGCGTGGGCCAACCGCCCTTGCTGTGGTGTGGGCGCGCTCATGCCGACAGTCCAAGATCGTCCTGGTCGATGCTTTTCGCGAGGGCGCGCTCGGTGATGGCCTTCGTGGCGCGGGCGGAAGCCGGGCCGACCACCTTGGCGGAGGGCTCCTTGTACCAGGGCTTGAGGTTGAGCATGGCGACCCGGATGCCGGTGGCCAGCAGCAGAACCTTGCCCTTGGGTAGGGCGCGGATGGCGTCCGGCGGAAGGATCCGCTCCGTGCGCATGCTCACCGAGGTGGACTTGCCGCCCTCGCTGGTCGACACCGAGGTGGTCTGGACGTCGTGATCGCCGACCTGACGGCTGAGCCGGTCGGCGAAGTCCGCGTCATCGATGCCAGATCCGATGATCTTGATGGTGGCGGCGGAGTACAGGGCGTCCATACCGGCCTCGCCCCAGCACCGCTGGCCCTGACGGTAGGACTGCAGGATCGTCATCGGGATGACGCCTCGGCTGCCCAGGTGGCTGTAGAGATCAGGGAGGTCCGAGATGCGGCAGACGTTCGCCGCCTCGTCGAGGACGCACAGGGCGGGCGGGTCGAGTCGCCCGCCGGAGCGCTCGGCCACGATCACGGCCGCGCGCATCACGGCGTCGGCCGCTGCCGCGATGATCGCGGACGCGCTGCCGCCGCCGTCCTTGCTCAGCAGGTACAAGGTGTCACGGGACGTGGCGAAGGCGAACGGCTGGAACTCGGGAAGGTCGTCGTTGGGGGTGACCCAGGCGGCGACGTCCGGGTCGAGCAGGCAGCTCGCGTACTGCCTCGCGGTCTCATAGATGCCGTCGCGCGTTTCGGTCGCGCCGGAGACGGTGCCCTGGAGCTGGGCGGCGACCGCATGGTGGCCCGCGTCGGTGAGCAGGTCCACCGGGGTGCGGTCGGCCGGCATCGCGAGCCAGGCCAGGACGTCGGTGATCGGCCGCCGGTGGGACGCGGCGGCGAGGAAGAGGGCACCGAGGGTGTTGCTCGCGGCGGTGGACCAGAAGTCGGAGCCGCTGGACTCGTCCACGCTCGCGGTCACGAAGTGCCCCGCCAACCTCTTAGCCCCGGCGAGATCGCGGGCGTCAGCGAGAATGTCCCACCACATCCCGCGCGGGTGGTGGGCGATCTGCTGCGGATCGAGGGTCCAGATCGTGCCGACCTCGGCACGGACGTCCACCGTGGTGGTGAAGGCGTCGTTCGCGGCTTTGTTACTGGTGAGCAGGACCGGGCCCGGTGCCGAGAGGATCGCGGGGATCGCCAGCCCGGACGTCTTGCCGGAACGTGGGGCCATGATCGCGACGATCACGTCCTCCCAGGACGCGCGGACCTCCGCACGACCGGGATCGAGGGTGCCGAGCAGGATGCCGCGGTCAGCGGGCAGGACCTCTTTACTCTCCCGGCCGCCCAGGCTCGGGCGCAGGCTCTTCGCCTTGGCGACGATCTCCTTGTCCAGCAGCGGCGCCAGGTCCGCCTTGCGGGCGAGGCCGGACTTGGACCCGGCATGCCAGCGCATCCACAGCACGGCAGCGGTGACGACCAGGGCAACGGTGAACAGGGCGGGGACGACGCGGGCGCCGATCATCAGCATGCTGGTGCTCAAGGCCGGCCACAGCACCTCCGGGTGCAGCAGCGCGTCCGTTACGCGGAAGGGGGCCCATGTCCCGCTCCCGACGAAGGTGTTGGTGAGATTTCCGGTCAGCCAGGCCAGGGAGCCGAAGGCCATGGCGGCGCCGAGGATGCCGAACAGGAGGTAGAGGAGCGCGTCCGACCCGGTGGTGGTCGAGGGCGCGCTGGTGCGCGGGGAAGGCACGGCAATTCCTTAGGTGTGCGAGCGGGCGGGGGCTAAGCGGGCTCGGCTCTCGTGCACCTCATGGGGGTACTCCTGGACGTCGGAAGCGGCACGTTTCAGCGGGTCGGCTGGCAGAACGAGGCGCTGGGAGAGGTGCTGCGGTGACCGGCGGCGAAGAGAGCGGCCAGGGTCACCGTCGGGGGGCTGAGGCGCGCGGCGGGTGACCCGCCGTGGTGTGCGGCGGCATCTGGGAACTGGACGCCGAGGAGACCTTGGCCTGGTTCGCCGCAGGAGAAGTGGTCAGAGTGGCACCACGGTGATCACGGACGGTCCGTGCTGCCGAGTAACTCGTCGAATAGGCGCCGACGCGGCGTAGCTCGGCCTCGGAATCGACGAGTTCAGACTGGGCTGAGCTGACGAACTCCGAGGCGAAGCCGAACCGGTCGGCGAGCGCATACGCGTCGTCGTCCAGGTCGTTGACCTGTTCTCCCGCTGCTTCCAGCGCCTCCCGGACACGCTCCAGCGCACCGTGCTCGGGGTGAAGGAGGTGGTCAACTGCCCGCTGAAGGCTGGCTCCGTCTTCGGCCGCACGGATCTGGTCCGTGATGCTGAGAAGTTCGGCTCCGGCGGCGTAGGGCCCCAGCGCATGCACCGGAGGGCTCATCCGGGCCGTGTCGAGAGACGGCGGAAGGGTGACGTCATAGCGAGCGGCTCGAAGCATCTCGGCCGCATGGCTGGCGATGGCGACCTGGTCGGCGAGCGGAGTGGTGGTGGGCAGGCGATGGCGTCGGCCGTGCCAGTCGTCGATCTGCTTGAAACCGGCATGACGGAGGAGCTGCGCGGAGAGGTCATCAGTAGCGCCCTTGGCAACGACGCTGCCGCTGAACTCGGACGTGATGGTGATCGAGGTAGGCACGGAAGTCTCCGGGGCAGAGGGAGCGAAGGACCCGTTGGAGGTGGGCCAGTGGGCAGAGCGTCCGGCAAATCCGGCGTTTGGTCCGGCCGAGAATCGCTGGTAGAGGCCGCACGGTGGCGGTCAGCCGGGTGCCCCGCCGCAGCAGGGCACCCGGTCGGTCAGAAGAAGGGATTCTCTGTCGGCCGGTCGGCCCCGGTGGCGGCTCGGAGCAGTTCGGTGAGGTCTTCGGGCTCGGACGACCTCTGGTCTATCCACCACCCGGCACGGGTCACCGTACGAGCGTTCTCCTCGATCTCCGCCCACTCCGCTTCGCTGGTCGTGCCCTGCTCGGGATCAGCATCGAGACCGCCACAGCCTGGACGAAGTTCGGCGGCAACTGGACTCGATACGCGGCAGAACTCCCCGACTGGCCTCATCCGCGGACGTGATCTTCAAGCCCTTGATCAAGAAACCCGGTGCCTCACCGGCACCAGGGGTCCTAGGGTCCAATGCATGGATGCTGAACGACTTCAGGTCTCTTCGCAGAGATGGATGGCAGCGGCTCTTGCTGCGTTCTCCCACGGCTCGGAGTCGTACGACTTCGCGGTCCACCATGCCGGGATCGCCGCCGAGCACCTACTGAAGGCATTCCTCGTCTCTTTGCACCCGAGTCTGGTGGTCGAGGGGAAGGACTTCGACTCCCTTCTGCACGCCGCTGGGCAGGGCGGACATGCTTCTGCACCAATCACCAAGGTCAAGACAATTGGGCTGGTCGAGGCACACTCCCGCACCTACCGGATCCTCCGGAACAAGATCCCCATTAGCCAGCAGGACCTGATTCCCCTAGCCAACGCACGAAATGGAGTCGCGCACAGCGGCCTCCACGAGGTCACGGACGTCCGCACCGTCTTCACCACCTGCCTGCGCTTGCTAGACCCGCTCCTGGTTGAGCTGAACATCTCTCCCGCCGCCTACTGGGGCCCCTACCAGGATCTTCATGACGAACTGATCCGAGAGCGGATACAGGACACGACCCTTCAGCTGCAGCAGAAGCTTGCTCAAGCCCGAACCACGTTCGAGCACCGCTTCGGACACCTCGGCCCTCAGGAGCGCATCGCGGTCTTGGCCGCCGCGACCCGCCGTCCCGCTCGGGCAAGGGACTGCGTCGAGAAACCCTGCCCCGCGTGTCATTCGAGGGCGTGGTTGCACGGCACCACCATGCTCAACGAGGAGACGAAGCTAGCCCGATTCACCCCTGGCACCTTCTGGTGCCTTGCCTGTGACCTACAAGTCCAAGGCGAAGAGCTCCAGGAACTGGGAGATCTTGGGAAGGAGACGCTGGTGGAGACGAACCGCCGAGTCTTCCTCGGCTTCGAACCTGAGACCCAGAAAATCCCTGAGGAAGACTGGGAGCCCGACGAGGACTTCCTCAGAGGTCGCTAGCTCCTCGGCAGAGGCGTTCATCAAGCTGCGTTAGCCGCAGTTACCAATAACGGCCATGGAAGGGCCTCCTTGAGGAGTTGGATCAGCGGTCACGGGAGTACGCGACGCGGGGGTCAACCGGCCGGACCGCCGGTGTGGTGACGGCGGCGGGGACCGGTGCCCTGCCCGGGATACCGGCACACGCCGGGCTGGCGGCGAGCGCGGCGGCGCGCAACGGAGACGCGCGAGCGGGACCACGGACGCGCTCACGGTCGGCGGTCGGCGTGGCAGCAGGGCGGGGCCGAGCCGTCACCTCTTGAGCGAGGCGGGGCTGCACTGCGACCTGGAGCCCCGAACGGTGCAGGGCCACCGTGGCGTCGGCGACTTTCCCTAGCGCCTCGACGCGATCGGTGGTCGCGGGGAGCGTGTAGATGTCCAGGCTCGAGTTGTGCCGCCAGCCGTCCTCCACCAGCGCGAGCCCGCTGAGGCCGGAGACACGGTCGTCGAGGGCTGCAACGATGCCGAGCTGCGGGTGATCGGCGAAGGCGACGTCTGGTTCACCGAGCGGACCGCGGTCGCGTACCTGTGCCGTTTCGGGCGCCAGCGCAGGGTCAAGTGCGACGTCCACATCGACCTGGTAGCCGGCCTTGCGCAGCAGCTCGATGGCCCGGCTCGTACGGCCGTGTCCGTCACGGTTCTGGTCGGCCAGCGCGTACAACGTCGGCTGGTCGGGGACGGGATGGAAGTCGAATCCCTTGAGCATCCAGGTGCTGGCCGCGAGGTTCTTCGGGTTCGCGGCGACGATGCCGTGGACGGGGTGGTGGCCGAAGGCCAGGTCGGGCAGCACGTCGTAGTGGCTGGGCATGGCAGATCCATCCGAGGCGGGTGCGGTTACAGGTGCGGGCGGCGGGCGGATCAGTTCTGAGGGTGCGGTGCACGGAGGACTCCTGGATCGAGGTCGGTCAGAGCCGGGGAGCGGATGAGGAACTGGCCGACGGCGGCGCGGCCCGCGCGGAAGACTCCGGCGGCGGACCGGTCGGGAGCACGCGCTGGCCGACCGACGGCGAAGAGGCGAGAGCGACACTCGCCCGGGATGGAGCGGAGTCGGGCGGGAGCACGGTGGCGGCGCGCGCCTTGCCGGAACGTTCCTGCTCCTGGCGTGGCGGTACGCCAAGCTGGTCCAGGCAGGCGTCGACAGCGGAGAGGAGGTCCGGCACGCTGCCGCCGTGGCACGCATGCGGACCGTCCGGCTCGGAGTCGTAGATCACCTCGTAGACGGCAGGCTCGACGGACCGGTGGCGGGTGACCATCCAGCTTTCCGGGGACTCGGGGTGCTCGGAGGGTGGCTCCTGCGGCGGCGAGATGATCAGTGAACTGCCGTCGGGAAGCTCGGCGTGGACGATGTAGTCGCTGAGGCCGTACTCGACGGTGCCCTCCAGGCCGCGCTGCCCGAGCGCGGAACAGAGGGCAGCCTGAAGGCGACGCGGATCGGACGTGGCGGTCGGGGGCGGGGTTTCGTGGTGCATGGAGTTCTCCGTTGCGAACACCCCGCCGCACGGCGGGAGCCGACGGGGCGTGGAGCTTGAAGGAGTGCGGTGGTCCATGAGGATCCGGTGATCGGGCGGTTTGGCGCTGCCGTGACTGCGTGCTAGCGATCACCGCGAGCGACCGGGAGCCGACGGATGCGATGCCGGCGGGACCTGGGGCGAAGCAGGTGATCCGGCAGGGGCGTTGTGCGTCGAGCGGGTCAGGGCGACGCGAGCCCGCTCGGTCTGCGCCGGCCGTTCGGTGTCCGCCCGGTGAACTAGGTATTCGCCGACGCGCACCAACGCCGGTCCCTTAGAACCCAGTTCGTGTGAGTAGTGCCAGCCTTCGGTGTTGCGGTGCTCCTCGGCACGCTCCTGGTAGAGGTGGAGCACGCTCGGCTGCGAACCGTCCATAAGCGCCATGACGCCGTCCCATTCGTGCCGCAGCTCCTCCGCCCGGAACAGGATGGTGTCGATCCCGCGTATCCGACGGAGGTCGTCACTGATCGGCCCCTCGACGTAGTCGGGGCCGTCGGCGGCGGCGCGGACCCCGGCCAGCACCTCGGGTCCGTGGTTGAGGAACACCTCGGCGTGCTTCCACGCTTCGGCGTCCCGCTTGACCTTCCCGTCCCCGTAGACCTTGTCGTCCAGCGGCCAGCCGTCCGCGTCGCAGAGGGAGTCCGAAACCGCATCCCAGGCGTCGCACGCCTCGTTGATCCCGGCGGCGGCCGAGGCCAACGCCGGGAGGTGCCGTCGCCACGCCAAAGGGTCGGTGGTCCGCGACGGCTGGTTGTCACCGGAGGAAGGAGTGGAAGAAGCAGACATGATCGATTCCCGTTGCTGTGCTGGTCGTTGGGCTAGGCCGCCATGCGGGCGTCTGTGTCGAACAGCTCCCGCTCGGTCGGGTGGAGGATGTGCTGGGTGATGAACGAGCGGCCGGCGACCTTCCACAGACCTCGGCCCTTGGTCAGGGCGGACACCGCCTGGGTCTCGACGCCGGTCAGGCCGAGCAGAGATGCAGCGGCGGCGAGCTGGTCGGGCTCCTGGCGGTAGATGATGCGCGTGCTGCAGTCCGCGAGGAGCCCCTCGGCAAGGACACGGCCGCGCGACCCGGCGTCGCCCGCCGAGAGCAAATCGCTGAGGCGGTGGATCACCATCAGGTTCGCGATGCCCAGCCCTCGGGAGAGCTTCCACTGGCTCTGCATCCGCTCCAGCAGCCCGACGTGCCGCATCAGCCGCCACGCCTCGTCGTAGATCACCCAGCGTCGACCACCATCGGGATCACTGAGGGCTGACTCCATCCACGCGCTCGCGCACGTCATCGCGAGCACCAGTGCCGTGTCGTCACCGGAGCCGCCGAGACGGGAGAGATCGATGGACAGCATCGGTGTGGTCGGGTCGAACGACACGGTGCTCGGCGCGTCGAACATGCCGCTCAAGTCGCCGTGCACGAGACGTCGCAAGGCATGGGCGAGGTCCTGGGCGGCTGAACCGAGGTGCCCCGCTTGGTGGCCGAGGGCCTGGTCGAGGCGTTCGGGGGAGCCGAGTACGTGCGCGATCGCGCCGAGCAGCGGCACCGTGCCCCGGGCGGCGGCGTCAGCGACGACCAGATCCAGGGCCAGGTCGAGGGCGGTGTGCTCCATCGGCAGCAGGTCGCGCTTCAGGACGGTGCGGGCGAGGCTGGCCAGCAGCAGCAGACGGCGCTTGCGAACTTCCGTGAACCAGTCCTCTTCGCTCACGGAGGCGGGGCGGGCCGGAGCGTCCAGCGGGTTCAACCGGCCGGGGAGCCCCGGGCCCAGGGCGATGCTGTAGCCGCCGAGGGCTTGCGAGACACCGGTCCACTCCCCCTTGGGATCGCAGGGGATGTAGATCCGGTAGCCGTGGGCGATCGACCGGGTGGCGATCGACTTCGCCAGCGCGGACTTGCCCATGCCGATGATGCCGGCCAGGACCGCGTTGGGGTTGGTGAAGCCCTCCACCCTGCCGCTGTTGTAGAGCGAGAACGGGTCGAAGCAGAAGGCCGCCTCCGCGTGCACATCGCGGCCGATGAACACCCCTTCGGCGCCCAGGCCGCCCTCGGCCACGAACGGGTATGCGCCGCTGGCTGTGGCGGTGGTCATCCGGTGGGCGGGCAGGGCGAGCTTGCCGCCGCGGGCGGAGGCCGGACCCGGGCGACCGGCGAGCGGGTAGGTGGGCCGCAGATCCGGGTCGAGGGTCTGCTCGGCGCGGTGCTTGGGCGGGTTTCCGACGAGGCGTGCCTGGCGGCGGGCTTCGGTGAAGCCGGCTCGGGCGGCCCGCTGTTCGGCGCGTGTCGTCTTACGGGGCACGAACAGAGGGGAGGCGCTGGCGCGGGTACGGGGCATGAGCGTTTCTCCAGATGAGGGGCGGGTCAGCGGCGGACGAGGCCGGTGAACGGGGCGTGCAGGTCGGCCGGGGTGGTGCGCCGCCGGACGAGATGAGCGGTGCGCTGATGGCGCTGGCAGATGGTCAGTCCCGGTGCTCCCTCCGGAAGGCCGGCCTGGCACGCCTCGGGTGCGGGGATCTCTCCGGAGTTTGGCCGGGGCGCCGCGTGGTAGGCGGTGTGGAGGTGCTCGGCGGCCTGCCAGATGCGGGTGCGGGCGGTACGGAGCTGGTCGCCCTCGACCGCGACGAGCTGCCCGGTGCGTCCGGTGTGGGCGTCGAGCAGCCCGTACAGCGCGACGAGGTGGGCGTGCAGGGTGTCCAGCTCGGCCCGGCTGGTGACCAGCGGGCCGCCCGGGATGTTGAGCGCCCGGTGGAAGTCGAGCGCGGCGGTGGCGAAGGGCACGAAGTCCTGCGCGGTCGGGCTGGCGGTGCGGGACATGAGGGTGCTCTTTCGAAGGGAAGGGTCAGGCAGCGAGCGCGAGCGGCAGGGCGGCGGCGGTGAACGCCTCGGCCTGCTGCCAGGTCAGCGGCCGGAGATCGAGCTGGGCGCCGACAGCGGCGGTCTCCACGACGGCGCAGGCGGTGCGCAGCTCGTCCTCGGTGTCGGCCGAGACGGTCAGCAGACCGGTCAGGGCGACGTCGGCGTGCCCGGCGATGAGCTGGCGTTCGCGGGACTTGATGTCCTGGTACTCGATCGAGTCCGCCTCGGAGTCGACCTGGCCGCGCCGGGCCCGTTCGGCGGCGTCGGCGATCACGCTGGACTTCTTGCGCTGCACGTCGCGCAGGGCGGCGTCGAGGTTCTTCGGCTCGTAGGAGAGCGACAGCGTGCGCCGGACGCCGCCGGTGAACAGGAGCTGGTGCAGGAAGCCGGCGCTGGTCTCGGTGCGCGGCCAGTTCTCCACCCAGTAGGTGGCGTGCACGGCGGAGTCGGTGGCGATGTGGTCCGCCTTCTCGACGACCACGACGGGGCCGGCGGCGGCGGGCTCGGCCTCGGGGCGACCGGCCGTGGACCAGCGGTCGAGTGTCGCCAGCGCCTTCGGGTCGTAGGAGGTGCGCACCACGGCGGCGATCTCGCGGGCGGTGAGCCAGCCCGTCGGGGTGAGACCGGCGGTCCGCGCCGCCTGGTCGAACGTGGAGGTGAGCTGGGCGAGGACGCTGAAGGCACCGGTGAGACCGCCGCCAGCCTGGTTGATCAGCCGACGGGCCGCCTTGGTGTCCAGGGACACCGCGACGTACGCCTCGTGCGGGGCGGCTGCGGGACCGGCGCTCTGGATCAGCTCGTTGTAGATCGCGCCGGCCATCGGGGTGTCGGGGCGGCCGTGCTCTTCCCAATAGCGGCGCAGCGCGTCGCCGGAGTCGGGGATGGTGCGCTCGATCACCTGGATGCGGGCGATCTGCCCGGTACGGGCGAGAGCTGCCAGCGCGCGTCCCCAGCCGCCGACGTTGGCCTGCTGGGTGCCGGGGTCGAGCAGGGCGTAGGCGCGGGAGGAGACCTTGACCACCGCGGTCAGCGTCCCGGTGTGCGGGTTGTGGACGGCGCCGTACTTGCCGTCGGGAGCAGTGGTCACGCGCAGGCTGGCAGCGGTGCCGGGAAGGTGGAGCAGGCCCTCGCGGGTCGGCCGGCGGGACGGCCGGGTGAGCCAGACGAGCTGGCCTCGCATCCGGCGCAGCGCGTACCGAACGACGATCGGGGCCCAGTCCGCCAGAGCACGGCCTCGGTGGCGGACGAAGACGAGCAGGGCGATCACGGCCCACAGGGGGATGAGCTGGAGGGCGCCGACCACACCGCGGGCGAGGATCACGGCGAGAAGGAGAAGGCCGGTGAGCCCGGCGACGGCCAACTGCGGGACGGACAGGCCGAGCAGGACGCCGCGCCTGCTGCGGTGCGGGAACTTCACGGTGGGCGTGGAGGACTGGTGCTTGCCGGACATGGTGGTTCCAGACGGTGGGAGCGGGCGGAGGACGGGGCGCGCGGCGCTCTTCTGGACGTCATGGCGAAATTTTCCTGCTGGTGGGGGGGCGGGGGCGGGCCGTGGAGTGCGTCCCGCCCCCGGGGGATGTGGGTCAGGAACCCGACGGCGGCTGGGTGGGATACACCCAGTTCGTCGGCGTCGCGGAGCCGGTGGCCGACGGTCCGGACGCGGACGCCGGAGTGCCCGAGGCCGAAGGTCCGGGGTCGGCTGGCGGCATGGAGGTCATGTCGCCGCCCGGAGCCGATGCGGCTGCGAGGTGACCGGAGCCGCCCGCGACGCCTTGGGCAGTCGATTCGGGCCCTTCCGGTTCGTCCTCGCCAGGACGTGTGATCAGTGGCGGGATCCCGGGGCGACGGATCAGAGCCCGGCCCTTGTCGCCGCTCGCGTCCGGGTCTTCGCCGTACCGGAAGCGGGTCTGCTGCTTGGGCGGCCCGGCGTCGATGCCCTCCTTGCTGAGGTTGCCGCCGGAGGGGTTGATGCCGGAGGCGACGCCATTGGTGCCCGCGCCCGGGACCTGGTTCGGACCCTGCGGAGCGGGGGCGCCGGTACCGGCCCGCAGTGCGAGGCTGCCTGCGGTCTTCGCGGCTCCTGCGGCGACCGCCATGCCGGCGACACCGGTGCGGTGCATGTCGTCGTGGCCGCCGCCGTCGCTGGCCCAGTGGACGAACTTGTACGTCGCGTAGGGGCAGAGCAGCACCAGGACCATCACGACGATGCCGGCCATCGCGTCGGACAGGGCCGCCATTCCGTCGCTGGCGTCGGTCTTGCCCATGGCGGAGACGCCGATCAGGAAGACCACGGTCATCAACAGCTTGGAGACGATCAGGGTGCCGGTGGCCTCGATCCAGCCGCGCCGCCACCGTTTGGCGACTTCCCAGCCGCCGCCCGCCCCTGCGAACACCGCGAGCGCGACCATGATCAGGACGCCGACCTTGCGGGCCACCATCACGCCCCAGTAGAGGAAGGCACCGATCGCGCACCCAAAGGCCACCAGCGCGGGCACACCCCAGCCGAGGCCGTACATGGCCCCCATCTGATCGACCTTGATCACACGGCGGATCGCGTCGTCGATCGAGGTGTTGGCGGCTTTGAAGAGGCCGTCGGACAGCGCGTCCACCACGGTGATGGCGACGGTCGTGAAAGCGATGGCGGAGAAGCTGAAGAGGACTCCGGTCATGGTGCCGAACGCCGCCTTGGCGAGTGCGCGTTCGTCTCGGCGCCAGGCCGCGGTCATGAGCTGGATGCAGAAGATGCCGACGGTCAGGGCGAGGCCGATGGGCAGCAGCAGCTCGTAGTTGTCGCGGAACCACCCGGCGTTGAGGTCGATGGCCGTCGTCTTGTTGACGGCCTTGGCGGCCAGGTCGGCCGCGCTGGACGCCAGCTCGCCTGCCGACTTCGCGATCCACGCGCCGAGACCGTCGGTGACGGTGCCAGCGGGGTTGGTGGCGAAGTCGACAGCGCCGCACACCTTGTCCATCAGCGGGAAGTCGCAGACTGCCATGGGTCGTACCTCCGTTCTGGGGCGAGGGTCAGGGCGCGACGGACGGCATGACGCCGACCAGGACGCAGGAGTGGTTGGGCCGGCACTGGATCGCGAGGGTGGTGGACCGGCTCTCCGCGCCGCCGGCAGCCGAGCCCTTCCAGCGAATCGACTGCTTGCCGGAGACCGTGACGGCGTAGACGTACGCCTGGGTGATCGCCCCGGGGTCGTCCTGGAGGGCCTGGGTAAAGGCATGCGGGAAGTGCCCCTCGTTGATCTTGGCGGTGGCGACCTGTTTGTTGGCCGCCATCTCCTTCCACAGCACGGCCGAGGGGACCGCCTGGTCGACGGAGGCCGGGTCGGCGTACTTCGACTCCGTGGTCAGCCAGCCGCGCAGCGCCTTGCGCAGCTCGGGCTGCGAGTACGCGCGGGTGTCGTACGACCACAGCGCTGCGGCGGCGGCCTTCCCGTACGTGATCGGGTCGTGGGTTTTCGGCGGAACGGGCAGAGCGCGGGGCCGGGTGTGCGGCCCGGACGGTGCCGCGGGCGACGAGGACGCCGTGGGCGAACTCGGCGGTGGGGAAGCAGTATCGGAGGGGCTTCGGCCCTCGCGGGTGAGGTAGGCGGCCAAGCCGGCGAGGGCGACGAGCACCGCCAGGACGGCAGTGCCGAGCAGCGCCCGGCGGCGCACGCGAGATGCGCCGCCGGGGTGGGTGGAGTGCTGAGCCATCAGTGGACCTGCGTCCCGAGCGTCGAGAAGAACGCCACTACACCGTTGGCCGCACCGAGAAGAAGGGCCGCGCCCGCGCTGACCAGCACGCCCTTCTTCCCGTTCGCCTCGGCCTGGTGACCACCGGAGTGGTGACCCCAGGCCCACACGCCCGCACTGACGGCGAGGGCTCCGACCACGGCAATGAGTCCGAACAAGTTGATCGAGCCCATCACCTGCTTGAGGACGTTGAGGCCAGGGAGCCCGCCCTCGTTAGGCTTGATTCCGGGGTCGTAGGCGAGCTGTATGACCTGTTCAGCGAGATACACGGGAACTCCAGTTCGAATGAGCGCACGCCAAAGCCCGGTGAGACGAACCAGCGGTGCGAGGGGAGGAGGGGAGGAGCGCCGGTCAGACGACTCGGCGGGCCGCGAGAATCCGCGATTTCCAGGACGCGACGGTGGTGATCCGGACGACGTCACCGGTGTGCGGGGCGTGGACGATCAGGCCCTGCCCGATCGCCATCCCGACGTGTTCCGGTACGGCGGCCGTCCCCTCGGTGAAGAGGAGGTCGCCCGGCTTGAGGGCATCGACCGAGACAGCCTTGCCGTCCTTGACCTGCGTGTACGTGGTCCGCGTCAGGGTGACTCCGGCGGCCTTGTACGCGCCCTGCATCAGGGAGGAGCAGTCGCAGCGGCCCATCGGGTTCTTGCCGTGGGAGTCGGTGCACGTGCCGCCCCACTGATACGGGGTGCCGAGCTGGCCGAGCGCCCACCGGATCGCCGTCTGTACCTTCGGCGGCGCGGAGGCGGGAATCTTGTACTCCTCCGGCAGTGCACCCGCCGGGATGGTGCCGAAGTCCGTCCCGTCGCCGTCCGCCGAACAACCCCCCGCGGAATCGGGAGATGGGCTGCCGGTCTCGGCAGAGCCGGACGGCGACAGGCTCGGCGATGCGCCGCCGGCCTTCTGCAACAGGGGCTCGATGGCCTTCTGCAGGGCGGTGGCCAGCGGCTCCCATTTGGCGTACGCCTCCGGGAAGCCCGACTTCTGTACCGCCTGGGCGGCCTGGGTGACAGAGAGGGACTGCCAGCCGGAGACCTTCTTGAGCCCCTCGTAGAACTTCGTCGAGGCGTGCACCGGGTCGAGGATCTGGCTGGCCGTACCCCAGCCCATCGACGGCCGCTGCTGGAAGAGACCCAGCGAATCGCGGTCTCCGTAGGTCAGGTTCCGCAGGCCGCTCTCCTGCAGCGCGGTCGCCAAGGCGACGACCTGCCCTCGGGCGGGGATGTTCATCGCGACGCCCGTGGCCTGGATCGTCTTGGCGTTGGGCACCTGGTCGGCAGGCGCGTCCAGCCCCGGCACGGAGACCGAGCCCTTGTCGCCGCCGTCCAGGATGGCCTTCACCTGCTTGGCGACGGCGGAGGTGTCCACACCCTGTGCGCCGTCGGTCGAGCACGAAGCCGAGGCGGTCCCGGCACCGATGCCAAGGATCGGCAGGGCCAGCAGGAGTGGTCCGGTGACGCACAGACCGACGAGGGCTCCCGTCGTCTTCTTCACGGCCGCCGCCGTTCAGCGCGACGGCGGTGCGGACCAGACGACGGAGGTGGGTCGGGGCGCGGGTGTGTCAGGGCATGCTGCATCGCAGCGGCTCCTCGGTGTTCGAAGGAGACGCGGTGCCGACTTCTCGTGCAAAGCCGTCGGCACCGCGCCGATGTGCATCCGCCTCTCGGCGAGCCCGGGTCAGAGGAGTTGGTAGCTCCAGGACGCCGGTTTCAGGTCACACGCGGCAGCCAGCCGCGCTCGTAATCTCAGGCAGTGCACGTGGGCCTCCTCACGGCGCTCGCGGGCAGATGGGCAACATGCCTCCGACGCCGCCCGATTGGACGAGACAGCACCGATAAGCACAGCTCAACGGGGGCGGAGCAGTGCTCCTTCCCGGTGGCACGGCGAGACAGTAGACCGGGATTCCGGCCGCGCCAAACGACTGCCATCCAGGGGCCCGAAGCAGGGAGCCACCTCGTTAGGCGCGGCCGGAATTCGCCGTTAACCTCCGCTGCAACCTCGCACCGGATGCATGCCGTTGAGCGCTGTCCGGAGCAGGTCCAGACTCCGCCGCGCCCGAAGAGAGGCCCTCCCCATGAGCTACACGCTGCACCGAGGCGACGCCCTGACCGCCCTGAAGTCCCTCCCGGACGAGAGCGTCCAGGCGGTGATCACCGATCCGCCGTACAACTCCGGAGGCCGCACCAGCTCCGATCGAACCGGCCGCACCGCTCGCGCTAAGTACGTCACGAGCAACTCGGCGCACGACCTCGCCGACTTCCCGGGTGAGAACCGCGACCAGCGCTCCTACCGCTCCTGGCTCACCGAACTGCTCACCGAGGCGTACCGGGCCTCGACCGAGCACGCGGTCGCGATGGTCTTCACCGACTGGCGACAGGAGCCGACCACGTCCGACGCCCTGCAGATGGCGGGATGGACCTGGAGCGGCACGATTCCGTGGATCAAGCCGTCCAGCCGGCCCCGCAAGGGCGGGCCGAAGCAGGACTCGGAGTTCATCATCTGGGGCGTCAAGGGCTCCCTCGACAACACCCGCGATCTCTACCTGCCGGGGCACTACATCGCCTCCCAGCCCCGCAAGGGCCGGGTTCACATCACCCAGAAGCCGGTTGAGGTCATGCAGCAGCTCGTCCAGGTCTGCCCCGAGGGTGGCACCGTCCTTGACCCGTTCACCGGCAGCGGCTCCACCGGGGTCGCGGCCCTGCGCGAGGGACGCCGCTTCGTGGGCGTCGAGCTGTCCGCGCACTACGCGGACGTCGCCGAGCAGCGACTCCGCGCCGAGCTGACCAAGGGCGACTTCGACCTGGCCGGACCGGAGGCATGAGCGTGAGAGCGAAGAGAGGCCAGGGCCAGCGGCCCACAGACGCCAGAGGGGCGGCTGGAGCATCGACTAACCGATGCACCAGCCGCCCCTCCTGTTACGTCAGGCCGCCTCGAACGCCCGCCGGATCAGCGGCGCCGCCTTCTCCAAGTCGGCTGCCGAGACGACGCGGACCTCCAGGTCGCCGGTCCCAAGGTGTCCGATACCTCGCATGTCCCGGGTGAAGCCCTCCTCCAACTCCACCGCGTCCGGGTCGAGTCTGAGGTACAGCAGGATCGCCTCGTGCTTCGGACGGAAGATCACCGACGCCACGTTCACCAACCGCCGGTAGGCGATGTAGTGCCGCAGGGACGCCACCTCCACCTCGCCCCATGCCGTGAGCGCCTCGTCCAGTTCCGCGTACAGGTCCCGCAGGCACTCCGGCACCGCTCCTCCACCCGCAGGCGGAGAGACCGCCGAAGCCGTCGGCACGCTGTCCGCCACGGGTGCCCGCTCCCGGCCCCGGCGAGAAGAGGCAGCGCTCGGGAAGCCGGTCGCGGAGTCCACGAGCAGCAGCCCCAGCAGGCCACCGTCGAAGATCCGGTAGCGCACCAGGTCGATCCGCTCGGGCAACCTCTGCACCGCCACCCGGTCGTGGTGCGAGAAGCCCGCCGCGATGCAGATCATCCGCGGACGACGCCAGTCGACGGACTCGGCGGCCTCCGCCCCCAGCACCTTCCGCACAAGCGCCTCGAACTCGTGGTGCGCCGACTCCAGCCAGGACAGGTAGGAGACCGCCTGGGACATCACCCCTTCTCTGAACTACGAGTTGAGAGGGCCGGCGCCAGACCGACATGGCCGGTCACACTCCGATGAAGCTCACGGTTTCTGTCATGTCCGCCCGCCCGGTACGCAGCCGTGGCACGCCCTCCTTCTCGAATCCCACCGCGACACCGCAGAACAGCACGAGCCCGTCATCGGCTCCGACGATCTGGCTGACGGTCTTGCGATACATCGTCCACATCACCTGGGGGCAGCTGTGCAGCCCTTCTGCCCTCAGTAACAGCATGACCGTCTGCAAGTGCATCCCCGCGTCCCCCCACTGCCCTGGCCCCATCGTCCGGTCGAGGTAGCAGAACAGCACGACCGGTGCCCCGAATGCCCCCGAGTTCAGGGCGGCGATCTTCATGGGCCTGTCGGGGTCGTCGCGCTCGATTCCCAGTGCCTTGTACCGCTGAGCAGCCGCGGCGGAAAAGCGGTCCACGTACGGCGAGGTGAGTTCGGCCGGGTACATCGGATACTCCCGCTCATCCCCCGGGTCTCCCGCCCGTGCCCTGGCTGTTGCGCGCTTCTTCAGCTCGGCCAGGGGCTCGCCGGTCACGACATACATATGCCACGGCTGGAGGTTCCCACTCGACGGAGCCCGCGTTGCAGCGGCCAGCACGCGTTCGAGTATCTCTTTGGATACCGGCTCATCGCTGAACGCCCGCACAGCCCGGCGACTGTCCACGGCTTCATACACATCCACGTCTGCTTTTCCTCTCACTTAACGACAGCCACTTCTCTACCGTCTTGAGCACGCACACGTGGCAACAGGTGATCCGGATCGCACTTCGGTCTGCGGCTGGCGGCAGCGCTGTTGGTCGGCCTGTCGATGCGATCGGCCTCCGCTTGCTCCACGAGGCGGTGGATGGGCTCGTCGGTGACCGGAGAAATCATGGAGCGGGCTCCTTGACGTCACTGGTGCGGATCGCGATCTGGGCGAAGGTGGGCATCCCTAGGTCGATGGCAGTGCCACGCCGACTCTGCTCGGCATGAGGCTGAGCGAGTTTGTGCTCTGCCCCGGCCAGGCTCACCTGCAGCCCTTCCACTTCGCCGAGCCATCCTTCGCGTTCGGCCTCGGCGATGCGGGCGAGAAGGTTGTCGCGGATCTCGACGAGCCGGTCACGCTGGGCGGGGTCGGGCCAGAGCATCGGGCAGCGCACGCAGGCGTGTTCGTGGATGCAGGGGGTGCCGAACGCGCGGCCGCATGCTCCGATGGAGACTTTGCGCCGCTCGAAGTGGCCGAGGAACTCCTGCCATTCCTCGTCGGTGGGGACGCGGTATTCCTCGCTCGGGCGGAGGGACCTGCGGCGGGCGAGGAACCCCATGTGCGCCTGGATCGCCTCTTCGGGGTAGACGGCCTTGTAACCGAGAGTCACGTTGATGTCCTGGTGGCCGGCGATCACCTGGGCGATGTGTGGCGGCAGCCCGTTGAGGATGGCATCGGTGATGAACAGCCGGCGGAAGTCGTGCGGTGTGTAGCGAAGCGGTGCACCGGTGACGTCGGTCAGGCCCGTGTCGATGAGGGCCTCGTCGAGCATGGTGCGAACGGTTTCATCGGTGAACGCGCAGTCGTCACCGCGGATGCGTCGTTGGAACAGCAGCGGGGACGGCTCCTGCCACGCACATTCGCGGCGGTCGTAGGAGCGGACCAGGGGGACGGCGCCGGTGGCCTCCCGGGCTCGGCAGATGATCGCGCTCAGGACGTCGGCGAGCTCGGGGCTGACCAGCAGCAGCCGCTCGGTATCCGTCTTGGACGGGACGATCTGCAGGAGGGGGACAAGTTCACCGGTGGTGGGCAGCCGATATTGGACCAGGCTGTGGTGGCTGAGTTCCAGCAGTTCCTCGATGCGGATGCCGGTGGCCCGCAGGACCTCGACCACGGCCCAGGTCCAGAAGGCTCTCTCGTCATCGAGTCCCAGATCGCGGCGTTTTCCGGTGTGCGGGTCCTCGGCCCAGATCCTGCCGGCTGTTCCGTGCGGAACCACGGCGCGTACGAGTTGCTGACCGGCAGCGATGAACACCTCGCCGGGGCCGGCATGGCGAGCGGCCTCCAGTACCGCGGCAGCGTCCTTGCGGCGCTGGTCGACCGTGCGGACGAGGATCGGCAGGACCGGCAGGCGCTCGCGGGTGCGGGCGTCCATCCTTGCCTTGCGTCGCCGTTGTACTTTGCGGTTCTCCAGCTCGTCAGCCTTCACCGGGCTCGGCGCCACCCACGGGCCCCAACGGCCGGGATCTTCCAGTGCCCACTGCGCGATATCGAGGTAGAAGGCCCGCACCTGGGTGAGCGTGTCCCGGTGGTTGAGCCTCTCGACCTTCGTGCTCGTGCGTCGGCCGTCGGGGCCGGTAACGGTCTTGTCCTTGGTGCGCATCCTCTGCTTCCACTGCCCGATGACGTCCGGGGCAAGGCGGAGACTGGCGGCGTCGGGATGATGGTGCTCGATGTCCTGCCAGAAGCGCTTGCCGAGGTGGTAGGAGAGAGACTTCAAGCTGTTGTAGTCCAGAGCGGGCTGGCGTTCACGGAGATAGTCCACCAGGAGGTCACGGACGGGACGGCAGCGCAGTCCGTAGCGGTCGACGAGTTCCTCGGGGGTCCGCTGTCCTCGGTTGCGGACCCCGCGCAGATTCTGCGGGGCATCCTCTCCCAGAGCTCCGAGCTGGTGCAGCAGCCGGTAGAACACCTCGGTTCCCGCCGTCATCCGCTTGAGAACCGTGGCCTGGGCCTCGAAGAGCTCCAGGACGTCGCCGACGGTGATCCCGGTCAGCATGCCGCCCTTGGCCGCGAGGATGAGGGCGCTGCGGCAGAGAGCCGCGCTGACGGCACCCGACCGTAGGTCCTGGACTGACGCGCCCAGCTCCCGCAGATCGTCGTCCCTCTGGACGCCCACCCCGAGTTGTACGCCGAAGCCCGCCGCCAGGCCCGGGAACTCGGCGACGCCCTCTCCTTCCAGCGCAGCGATCTTGCCCTGTTCCACCTCGACGCGCGGACCCGGACCGTCACCTGCCGCCTCGTCGAGGTCAAGTGCTACACCGCGCTCGACGACATCGGCGCCTACCAGCGCCTCAAAACCAAGGTGACCCAGCAACTCGGACGGAGCCAGACCGTCCTCACCGAGTCCTTTGATCCTGCCCACGCCACCCGGGATCGGGTGGACCGACCGGTCAAGAACCTGGCTCTCGGATCCCTGCTCCGCTTCTATCTGGAGCGGGCGGCACGCCACGGGACCATGGGGCACGCCCCCAGGACAGCGGCCCACGCCCTGCTCGACAGCCTCGACGACGGCTACGCCCTCCACTTCACCCGCAGCGGCCTGATCTTCGACCTCGCCCGCGAGGGAACCGACCGTGAACTCGACGACGAGGTGGAGTTCCACCGCATCGGCAGCGATCTGATCACCGAGCTGATCAACGCCATTCGCACGGTTCGCCCGGGTGTACCAGCGCCTACGGACCTAGCCGTTGATGAGGAGCAGGAGGATGAGGATGGAGCGGCCACAGCTCCCACCCTGGCACTGTCGCAGTTGGCTGTGCCACGGCTCTCAGACGCCGAGTTCCGGGCACCTGATGCTCAGGACGAGCGGGATGCCCAAGATGCCCATGAGGAAGACCAGGAGCAGGCCGGTGGGGGCAAGGCGGCGACTGTCCTCGACACGGACGGGGTCGCGAACGGCCACGGCACCACGCCAATCACCGCAACTGGGCGTGCGGGCCGTGAGACAGGCTCGGCTCAGGCCGAGGCACCTTTGACTGTGCCTGCTGCCGACGCGGCGGAAGCGGTCCCGGCGTCTCCCTCTTGGGAAGGGCCCGCATCGGCCGCTGCTACCCCGGGCGGTACCGGAAATCCGCTGCGGACGGGGACCGTCCCTGAGAGTCAGGGCTTCCACGAGGCGCTGACCATCGATGTCCAGCCCACCTCTGCCACAACGGGACCGGTGTCACCAGGGGGCCTCCCTGAGATCTTCCTCGGCGTCACCCGCCCCTCCCCACAACACGGCGTACTCGGCGAGGTGGCGGGCCGGAAAGTCGCGGTCGATCTCGACGAAACCCACACCATCAGCCTCTTCGGCGTACAAGGAGGCGGCAAGAGCTACACCCTGGGCAGCATCATCGAGATGGCCTCGCTGCCCACCCCGCCGGTCAACGAACTTCCCCGCCCTCTCGCGACCGTGGTGTTCCACTACAGCCGCACCATGGACTACACACCGGAGTTCACTTCCATGGCGCGCCCCAATGGTGACCAGGCGCAGCTCCAGGTCCTGAAGGAGCGTTACGGAGCAGACCCCCAAGCACTGTCGGACGTGCTGCTGCTCGCCCCCGCCAGCCAGGTCGCCGACCGCCGACGGGAATTCCCCGGCATCGACGTCCAGCCCCTCGCTTTCTCCTCCGCCGAACTCCAGGCAGCCCACTGGCGCTTTCTCATGGGAGCGGTCGGCAACCAGTCAACGTACATCCGGCAGCTGACCCGCATCATGAAGTCGAACCGCAACAACCTGAACCTCGGCGTCATCCGGCAGGGCGTGGCCGATTCCGGTATGCCCGACCACGTCAAGCAACTGGCCCAGGAGCGGCTCAACCTCGCCGAGGACTACATCGACGACAACGCCCGGCTCACCAGCCTCATCAGACCCGGCCGACTGATCATCGTTGACCTACGCGACGAGTACATTGAGAAGGACGAAGCGCTCGGTCTCTTCGTCGTCCTGATGCAACTGTTCGCCGAGGCGCGCAACGGGGACGAACACTTCAACAAGCTGGTCGTCTTCGACGAAGCGCACAAGTACATCGACAGCCCGGACCTCGTCGCCGGCCTGGTCGAGACCGTCCGCGAGATGCGCCACAAGGGAATGAGCATCCTGGTCGCGAGCCAGGACCCGCCCTCCGTACCGATCTCCCTGATCGAACTCTCCGACCACGTCATCCTGCACAAATTCACCTCGCCAGCCTGGTTGAAGCACCTTCAGAAGGCAAACACCGCCTTCGCCAACCTGCGCTCTGAGCAGATGGCGCAGCTGCAGCCGGGCGAGGCATACGTGTGGGCGAGCAAGTCCACTGACCCGGCGTTCACTCACGGAGCCGTCCGGATGCGATGCCGTCCTCGGGTGACCCGGCATGGCGGAGGGACGAAGACGGCAACGGGCGGACAGCGAGCTGGCAGCACGTCGTCACAGTGAGCGCTTCGACGAGGTGGGTGCTTAGCCCGTGACACCGGCGCCTGTCTGCAATAGAGGACCCACGCCCGCGCGGTGTAGGTCCTTCATTGCGTGGCGAGGTGATCGGTTAGAGGACCCAGATGAGTGGCTGGACCCCAGGCTGCGTCGCGAGGCCGGAGACATCGGGCAGGTGGCGGCTTGCCTCCTCGACCACACGCGGTCGGCGTGACGCGACCGACATCAGACGTTGCGAGGTCGCTTCGGTGACAACTCTGCGTAAAAGCTGACGACTGCTCAGGTTTACCTGACGCATCGTCGACCAATCAAGATCATCTTGCACACGCGTTGCACAAGGTGCTGAAAGACAACAGAGATCAGCGAAAGGTTGTGAAGGTAAGTATTCGCAGGTCAGGCAACATGTCGCGGTGTCGTGCCCCTTGTCTCCAAGGGGCACGACACCCTGCCCGTCAGATGTCCCGGAACGTCTCGATCTGCGCCCCGACCGAGTTGAGCCGCTCGGCCAGATCCTCGTACCCGCGGTTGATGACGTACACGTTGCGCAGTACGGACGTGCCCTCGGCCGCCATCATCGCGAGCAGGACGACCACGGCGGGCCGCAGGGCCGGCGGGCACATCATCTCGGCGGCGCGCCAGCGGGTCGGGCCCTCGACCAGGACCCGGTGGGGGTCCAGGAGTTGGAGGCGGCCGCCGAGGCGGTTGAGGTCCGTCAGGTAGATGGCGCGGTTGTCGTAGACCCAGTCGTGGATCAGCGTCTTGCCCGACGCGGCGGCCGCGATGGCCGCGAAGAAGGGGACGTTGTCGATGTTCACGCCGGGGAACGGCATCGGGTGGATCTTGTCGATCGGCGCCTCCAGCTTGGAGGGCCGGACGGTGAGGTCCACCAGGCGGGTGCGGCCGTTGTCGGCGGGGTACTCCGGCGTGCGGTCGTGGTCGAGGCCCATCTCCTCCAGGACCGCGAGCTCGATCTCCAGGAACTCGATGGGCACCCGGCGCACCGTCAGTTCCGACTCCGTGACGACCGCGGCGGCCAGCAGGCTCATCGCCTCGACCGGGTCCTCGGAGGGGGAGTAGTCGACGTCCGTGTTGATGTCCGGCACGCCGTGCACGGTGAGCGTGGTGGTGCCGATGCCCTCCACCTTGACGCCCAGCGCCTCCAGGAAGAAGCACAGGTCCTGGACCATGTAGTTGGAGGAGGCGTTGCGGATGACGGTGACGCCGTCGTACCGGGCGGCGGCCAGCAGCGCGTTCTCGGTGACCGTGTCCCCGCGCTCGGTCAGCACGATCGGCCGGCGGGGCCGTACGGACCGGTCGACCACCGCGTGGTACTGGCCCTCGGTCGCCGCGATGTCCAGCCCGAACCGGCGCAGCGCGATCATGTGCGGCTCGATGGTCCGCGTACCGAGGTCGCAGCCGCCGGCGTAGGGCAGTTTGAAGCGGTCCATGCGGTGCAGCAGCGGGCCGAGGAACATGATGATGGACCGCGTGCGTACGGCGGCATCCGCGTCGATCGCCGCCATGTTCAGCTCGGCCGGCGGGACGAGTTCCAGGTCGACGCCGTCGTTGATCCAGCGGGTGCGTACGCCGATGGAGTTGAGCACCTCCAGCAGGCGGTACACCTCCTCGATGCGCGCGACCCGGCGCAGCACCGTGCGCCCCTGGTTGAGCAGCGAGGCGCACAGCAGGGCCACACACGCGTTCTTGCTCGTCTTCACATCGATGGCGCCGGACAGCCGACGACCGCCGACCACGCGCAGGTGCATCGGGCCCGCATAGCCCAGAGAGACGATTTCGCTGTCCAGTGCTTCACCGATGCGAGCGATCATCTCAAGGCTGATGTTCTGGTTGCCGCGCTCGATGCGATTGACGGCACTCTGACTGGTGCCGAGCGCTTCGGCAAGTTGTGACTGTGTCCAGCCCCGGTGCTGCCGGGCGTCACGGATGAGCTTGCCGATGCGTACGAGGTAGTCGTCTGCCATGAGCTTGAGGCTATCTCAGATATGAGATGGTGCCTCTCGAGGGGGGCCGTTCGGGTGATGACGGCGAGAGACCTGAGGGTTCGTCAACGGCGCTTGGCCGTACGGGTGCGGCGCCATCCGAAAGGTCCGGGCAAATCCACTGATGTCGTACGTCGTCCTGTGCTGCTGCTCGTGTGCCGCGGCCCGTGGCGGCCACCACCGGTGGTGACGGACCAGGAGCGCCGGTTGATGTTCAGGCGTACGCCCGGCAGGATCCGGAAACTCTTGCGGAAGGTGAGGGGCATGTGGGCCTCCCTTCAGGATCGGTGTCAGTTGCTCCCAACTCCTGTCGGATACCCCCACTTGGCGAACTGATGGCCGTACTGCACCGCCTCCTCGAAGGTGACCGACGTCACCGGCTCCGTGCCGTACGGCGGTACGACCGGACCGACGACGTACCGGTGCCGGGTGACGCGACCGTCCTCGTCCCGCAGTTGGAGGACACCCGGCTCCGGGCAACTCCACGTCAGCCGTGTGACGGACTCCCCGTCGAGGTTGGCCAGCGAGCTCCACCCCTCGCCGTTGGCGCGGAGCTCCATCTCGGACGACTCCATGACGCCGTGGTCGAAGGGGGCGCTGTCCCAGTGGCCGATGAGCGATTCGTCCAGGCCTGCCCGCGGGTCCGTGGCGTCCCGCTCGGCGATCCAGAGAAGGAAGGCGGTGTCGGCCCCGCCGGTATCGACGACACGCGGGCCGTGCAGGAGAACGCCCAGCCCGTGTTCCTCGTCCCACGGGCGGGAGAACTCGATGCCCACGTAGGGGATGCCGTCCCTGGAGACGGGGTGGACGTAGAGGGTGCTGACGTGGACCGGATCGGTGAGGCCGGACGCGGTCGCCAGGTCCTCCGGCTGCAGGATGTGGACGGCGTGTGCGCTCAGGGCGGGCCGGGCCGCGGCGAGCAGGGCCGGCAGCCGGGCGACCGTCCACGCGGCCGATGCGATCTCGGCGGCGTCCAGCGGGTGGTCCTCCCGCCCCTCCGGCGCGTAATAGAGGGGGACGAGCGTCCCCGCGGTGGCGGCCCAGGTGTCCGGCGGCAGCGGCACCCGGGTCATCCAGGCGAACTCGTCCCAGGAGAAATCGGCTCGGTTCATGGTCGCAGGAGGACATCACAGCGAGGCCGGGCATGACCAACCCGGCCCCATGTACTAGAGTTATCTCGACATCGAGATATCTGCCGAGGCGCGCCGCGGTCGCACGTCGTCATCAGTCCGGCAGTAAGGCATGCCTAACTTAGCCTTACCTTAGCGGATCGGCCAAGAGGGCGTGGCGGCAGGATGCGGTGGTAAGCGCACAAAAATGAAGGAGACTGTCGTGTCGGCGAACAGCTTCGACGCCCGCAGCACGCTGCAGGTGGGCGACGAGTCGTACGAGATCTTCCGGCTGGACAAGGTGGAGGGCTCGGCCCGCCTGCCGTACAGCCTCAAGGTCCTGCTCGAGAACCTGCTCCGCACGGAGGACGGCGCGAACATCACCGCCGACCACATCCGCGCCATCGGCGGCTGGGACTCGCAGGGCCAGCCCTCTCAGGAGATCCAGTTCACGCCGGCCCGCGTGATCATGCAGGACTTCACCGGTGTGCCCTGTGTCGTGGACCTGGCCACCATGCGTGAGGCCGTGAAGGAGCTCGGCGGCGACGCGGCGAAGGTCAACCCGCTCTCCCCGGCCGAGCTGGTCATCGACCACTCCGTCATCGCCGACAAGTTCGGCACCAACGAGGCCTTCGCGCAGAACGTCGAGCTGGAGTACGGCCGCAACCGCGAGCGCTACCAGTTCCTGCGCTGGGGCCAGACCGCCTTCGACGACTTCAAGGTCGTCCCGCCCGGCACCGGCATCGTCCACCAGGTCAACATCGAGCACCTGGCCCGCACGGTCATGGTCCGGGGCGGCCAGGCGTACCCCGACACCCTCGTCGGCACCGACTCGCACACCACGATGGTCAACGGCCTCGGTGTGCTGGGCTGGGGCGTCGGCGGTATCGAGGCCGAGGCCGCGATGCTCGGCCAGCCGGTCTCGATGCTCATCCCGCGCGTCGTCGGCTTCAAGCTGACCGGTGAGCTCACGCCCGGCACCACCGCCACCGACCTGGTGCTCACGATCACCGAGATGCTGCGCAAGCACGGCGTCGTCGGCAAGTTCGTCGAGTTCTACGGCGAGGGCGTGTCCGCCACCTCGCTCGCGAACCGCGCCACCATCGGCAACATGTCGCCGGAGTTCGGCTCCACCGCCGCGATCTTCCCGATCGACGACGAGACCATCAAGTACCTGAAGCTCACCGGCCGCGATGCCCAGCAGCTCGCGCTCGTCGAGGCGTACGCCAAGGAGCAGGGCCTCTGGCTGGACCCGAAGGCCGAGCCGGACTTCTCCGAGAAGCTGGAGCTCGACCTGTCGACGGTCGTCCCGTCGATCGCCGGCCCGAAGCGTCCGCAGGACCGTATCGTCCTCGCGAACGCAGCCGAGCAGTTCAAGGTCGACGTCCGCAACTACGTCGACAGCGTCGACGAGGCGGGCCAGGAGTCCTTCCCGGCCTCGGACTCCCCGGCCATGGCGCCCAACGGCGCTCCGTCCAACCCGGTCACCGTGACCGCCCCCGACGGCTCGACGTACGAGATCGACCACGGTGCGGTGACGGTCGCGGCCATCACCTCCTGCACCAACACCTCCAACCCGTACGTCATGGTCGCCGCCGCGCTCGTCGCGAAGAAGGCCGTGGAGAAGGGCCTGACCCGCAAGCCGTGGGTCAAGACCACCCTCGCCCCGGGTTCGAAGGTCGTCACCGACTACTTCGACAAGGCCGGGCTCACCCCCTACCTCGACAAGGTCGGCTTCAACCTCGTCGGCTACGGCTGCACCACCTGCATCGGCAACTCCGGCCCGCTGCCGGAAGAGGTCTCCAAGGCCGTCAACGACCACGACCTCGCGGTCACCTCGGTCCTCTCCGGCAACCGGAACTTCGAGGGCCGGATCAACCCCGACGTCAAGATGAACTACCTGGCGTCCCCGCCGCTGGTCGTCGCGTACGCCCTCGCCGGCTCCATGAAGGTGGACATCACCAAGGACGCCCTGGGCATCGACCAGGACGGCAACCCGGTCTACCTGAAGGACATCTGGCCCTCCGAGGCCGAGGTCAACGACGTCGTGGCGAACGCCATCGGCGAGGACATGTTCAACAAGTCCTACCAGGACGTCTTCGCGGGCGACGCCCAGTGGCAGGCGCTGCCGATCCCGACCGGCAACACCTTCGAGTGGGACCCGCAGTCGACCTACGTCCGCAAGCCCCCGTACTTCGAGGGCATGACGATGGAGACCACCCCGGTCTCCGACATCACCGGCGCCCGTGTCCTGGCCAAGCTGGGCGACTCGGTCACCACCGACCACATCTCCCCGGCCGGTGCGATCAAGGCCGACACCCCGGCCGGCAAGTACCTCACCGAGCACGGTGTGGAGCGTCGCGACTTCAACTCCTACGGCTCGCGCCGAGGCAACCACGAGGTCATGATCCGCGGCACGTTCGCCAACATCCGCCTGCGCAACCAGATCGCGCCGGGCACCGAGGGCGGCTACACCCGCGACTTCACCCAGCCGGACGCGCCCGTGTCGTTCATCTACGACGCCTCGCGCAACTACATCGAGCAGGGCACCCCGCTGGCCATCCTGGCCGGCAAGGAGTACGGCTCCGGCTCGTCCCGCGACTGGGCCGCCAAGGGCACCGCGCTCCTCGGCGTCAAGGCCGTCATCGCCGAGTCGTACGAGCGCATCCACCGCTCGAACCTCATCGGCATGGGCGTCCTGCCGCTCCAGTTCCCGGAGGGCGCGAACGCCGAGTCCCTCGGCCTGACCGGCGAGGAGGCCTTCTCCTTCACCGGCGTCGAGGAGCTCAACAACGGCACCACCCCGCGCACGGTGAAGGTCACCACCGACACCGGTGTCGAGTTCGACGCGGTCGTCCGCATCGACACCCCCGGCGAGGCGGACTACTACCGCAACGGCGGCATCATGCAGTACGTGCTGCGCTCGCTCATCCGCAAGTAAGCGGTGCCGCAGGGCAGTTGAGGGCCGTATCCCCGGCGACGGGGTGCGGCCCTTCGCCGTGTCCGGAATCAGGGCATCCCAGGTCATCACCCACCCTCAGGCGGAGCACAGGGTTCCCTCAGCGGACGGGGACACGATCAGTACATGACTGGCACCGCCGGGTCCCGAACCGGCCGCGTACGCGTGCACCTCGTCGACGACGAGCCCACGCTCACCGAAGTGTTGTCCGTGGCCGTCGCCGGGACCCCACAAGCCGTCGTGCTCGACGGGATGCCGGGCCGGGCGCCGAGGATCCACACCGTGCACGGGCCGGGTCACGCGATCAGGCCGGCGGAGGAGCGGAGATGACCGCCAGGCCGCGCCCGAGGCTGCGCACGCGCTCCCTGCGCACCCGGCTGCTCCTCTTCGTCGGTGCCACCCTCGCCGTCGTGTGCGCCACCATGGCGTTCACCACCGCCTACGTCCAACGCTCCTACCTCATGGACGACCTGGACGACCGCGTCACCCACGCTGCCGAACGCAGCCTGGGCGGTGCCTCGCGCCGCCCGGACCTCGAGGACGACCTGGGCTTCCTCACCGCATCCGGCCAACCCGCCGACATCCTCGCCGCCCGGCTCGACGCGGACGGCACCGTCCTCTCCGCGGAGGTCGTCGGCCCGGACGCCGCGCCCAAGGCCCTCACCGCCGCCCAGCGCACCGCCCTGCAGGGCATCGGCACCGACGGCTCGAAGCACACCCGGACCGTCCCCGGCCTCGGCACCTACCGGGTCACCGCACTCGACGACAACGGGCTCCGCGTGCTGACCGGGCTCCCGATGGACGACGTACGGCACATGATCAACAGCCTGGCCGTGATCGAAGCGGTTCTCGCGGGCGCCGGGCTCGTCCTCGCGGGCTGTACCTGCGCGGTCGTCGTACGACGCCAGCTGCGGCCCCTCGACCGGGTCGCCGCCACCGCCGCCGAGGTCACCCGCGCGCCCCTCGGCCGCGTCGAGCACCTCGGCCTGGCCCGGGTGCCCGAACCCGACACCGACCCGGGCAGCGAGGCCGGCCAGGTCGGCGCGGCGCTCAACCGCCTGATCGACCACGTCGAGTCCTCGCTCGCCGAACGGCAGCGCAGCGAGGAGCGGGTGCGGAGCAGCGAGGAGAAGATGCGCCGCAGCGAGGCGAAGATGCGGCGCTTCCTCGCCGACGCCAGCCATGAACTCCGTACGCCGCTCGCGTCCATCGCCGGATACGCGGAGCTGATGAACCGCGGCACCGGCCCTCTCGAGCCAGTACTGGCCTGGCGCCGCGTATCCGCCGAGTCGGCCCGGATGACCGGCCTGGTGGAGGACCTGCTCCTGCTGGCCCGGCTCGACGAGGGACGGCCCCTGCAGTCCGCCGAGGTGGACCTGGCCGCGCTGGTCGCGGAGGCGGTGTGGGACGCGCGGACCGCGGGCGGCGGCCACGACTGGCAACTCGAACTGCCCCTCGACGCGCCCGCGCTGGTCGCCGGTGACGCGGCCCGGCTCCGTCAGGTGGTGGCCCACCTGTTGGCCAACGCGCGTATGCACACGCCTGTTGGCACGACGGTGGTCGTGTCCGTCGAGGCCGCGCCCGCCCGCTGCGTCATCCGGGTCCGCGACGACGGCCCCGGCATTCCGCCCGCCCTCCTGCCCGGGGTCTTCGAACGCTTCACCCGCGCCGACTCCTCCCGCTCCCGCACGGACGCGCGAGCGGGAGGGTCGGGGCTCGGACTGGCCATCGCGGCGGCGATCACGTCCGCGCACGGCGGCCGTATCGACGTACACAGCGTCCCCGGCTGCACGGAGTTCACCGTCGGCCTCCCGGCGGCGGACCAACCGGCGGGGGTGCAGGCGGCCCGGAGCAGGCCGGCGTCGGTCTAGGCGATCCGGTCTCGGCGACACGCCCGTGGCACAGGCACTGGTCTGATGCGGCTGAACAGCCGTGCGACACAGGGGATTTGCGATGGGCGACCGGCATACGCCGCTGAGCACCGGGGCATCGGAGCCCATCGGGTCCATAGGCGGCTATACGCTGCTCGACCGGCTCGGCAGCGGCGGCATGGGCGTCGTCCACCTCGCCCGCGCGGCCTCCGGACGTCAGGTCGCCGTCAAGGTCGTCCACACGCACCGCAGCAGGTGGAGTGGGAGCCGGATGACGGGCGGGACGAGGCGTACAAGACCCTGCTGAGGGTGAACCCGGCCGGCGGGGCCGCCGTCCGGACCCCGCTGGCGGGTACCCCGCGCGGCACGGCCACCCTCATCGGCGGTGCGGTGTACTTCGTCCGGCCCGACGGGACCGTCACCGCGAACAGGGTGACCGACGGCGCCCGGCTGTGGCAGCAGGGGACGCAGCTCGAGAACCTGTCGGCGCCGGTGCTGTCGACGACGTACGACCACCTCTACTTCGCCAACCGCTACGGCCGCCTCCTCGCGCTCGACCGGAAGACCGGCGCCGTACGGTGGACCACGGACAAGCTGGACGACCCGGGTACGTCGGCGCAGGACAGGATCCCGAGCGTGCTGCTCGTGAAGGACGCGATCGTGGCCGTGGCGGGCGACACGGCGTTCTCCGTACGCCCGGACCGCGCCGGCATCTCCTGACCTCCCCCGCACCACCACTGACGGCACCAGTACCTCGAGGGCCGCACTCACCGAGGTGCGGCCCTTGTGCGCCAGCCGTTTACAAGTGGGCCGGTCGGCGCTAGCTTCCCCCACAGGTGGGGTGGGAGCGCTCCCACAGGGTGGACCGGAACCTGCCCCGTGGTCGCCCCCGCCCCCCGCATCCGCACACACGTCCGCGCAGGCGTATCCGCTGCGTACCCGCGCACCCACACACACGGCCCGTACCTCAAGGAACGGACTGATATGTCATGATCACGACAAAAACAGTCTCGGCGGGATCCCCGCGCCGATTAGTACTCCCCACCCGCGCCAGAGCCCTCTTCCTCGTCCTCGTGGCCCTGCTCGCGACGATCCCGGCGCTCAGCCTGGTCGTCACGGCCGGCGGCGATGCGGAGGCGCACGGCACCCCGATGAAGCCCGGCAGCCGTACCTTCCTGTGCTGGCAGGACGGCCTCACCGACACCGGTGAGATCAAGCCGGTCAACCCGGCCTGCAAGAACGCCCAACAGGTCAGCGGCACCACGCCGTTCTACAACTGGTTCTCGGTGCTGCGCTCGGACGGCGCCGGCCGCACCCGCGGCTTCGTGCCGGACGGCGAGCTGTGCAGCGGCGGCAACACCAACTTCACCGGCTTCAACGCGGCCCGCGACGACTGGCCGCTCACCCACCTCACCTCGGGCGCGACCGTCGACTTCTCGTACAACGCCTGGGCGGCGCACCCGGGTTGGTTCTACGTCTACATCACCAAGGACGGCTTCGACCCGAAGCAGACCCTCACCTGGGACGACATGGAGGACCAGCCCTTCCTCTCCGTCGACCACCCGCCGCTCAACGGCAGCCCGGGCAACGTCGAGGCCAACTACTCCTGGAACGGCAAGCTCCCCGACGGCAAGTCGGGACGGCACCTCATCTACATGGTGTGGCAGCGCTCGGACAGCGCGGAGACCTTCTACTCCTGCTCCGACGTCGTCTTCGACGGCGGCAACGGCGAGGTCACCGGCATTCACGACCCGGGCAACCCGACCGAGCCGGTGCCGGGCACCTGCACGGCCACCCGCAGGACGACGGGCAGTTGGAACGGCGGCTACCAGTCCGAGGTGACCGTCACCAACTCCGGTGACGTGCCGATGCTGGGCTGGATGGTCGACTGGACGCTGCCGGGCGGCCAGAAGGTCGACAGCCTGTGGAGCGGCAACGCGACCTACACCGGCCAGGCGGTGATGGTTCACAACGCCGACTGGAACGGTTCGCTGGATCCGGGGGAGAGTACGACGTTCGGCTACGTCGTCTCCGGCTCCGGCGGTGACACGGCGACGACACTTCCCTGCCGGGTCGGCTGAATCGCCGCCGGCCGATCTGTCGCCTCGAACCGCTGCTCAGGGCGGACCCGGTGGGCTGTGTGCCACCGGGTCCGCGAGCCGGCCGGGCGTGGGGGGAGAACGTCCGGCCGGGTGGTGTCGGCTTGTGGTGAGGCCATTGACGGCGACAACGTTGTCCGATGGCCTGTACGTGACTCTACCGCCCCAACGGACAACGATGTCAATCCGGTTGGGCGCTGAGCCACTTCACGTGCCCCGCCCGCTCATTCACGCCCGCACTGGACTCAACACACCTGCCAGCCAGTCGAGTTGGCGACGCACATGCACCGCGTCGCCCCCTTCGTGACCGTTGTACGGATAGGCGTGGATCTCCTTGCGGGGGTCCGCGCCGGCCAGCTCCCCATAGCGGTTGAACGCGGCGTACGCCCCGCTCGGCGGGCACACCGTGTCGCGCAGGCCCACGCCGAAGTGTGCCGGGGCCTGCGCGCGCCGGGCGAAGGAGATGCCCTCCAGGTAGGACAGGGTGCGGTAGGCCGCCTCTTCGGCGCCCCGGTGGACGGACAGGTACGCGGTGATCTCGCCGTACGGTGCCGCGTCGGTGAGGTCGAGGGCGCGTCGGATGCCGCAGAGGAAGGGGGCCGTGACCAGGACGGCCGCGAGGTCCGGCACCAACCCGGCGGCGGCCAGGGCGAGGCCGCCGCCCTGGCTGTTGCCGACGACCGCGACGCGGCCGCTGTCCGCCCCGGGCAGTTCCCGCACCGCGGCGACCGCGCGCACCGCGTCCGTGATCAGGCGGCGGTAGTGGTGGTCCTGCGGGGCGAGCAGGCCGCGTACCGCGGGGCCGGGGCCGCCCGGGGCGCCCGTGTGCGGGTCGGGGGTGTCGCCGCCGCAGCCGTACTGGTCGCCCTGGCCCCGGTTGTCCATGAGCAGGTGTGCGTATCCGGCGTTCGCCCAGGTCAGCCGCTCGTGCGGGAGGCCGCGCCCACGGCCGTACCCGGCGTACTCGACGACGGCAGGCAAGGGGGCGCGCACCCCGGCGGGCCGGCTGTACCAGGCGCGGACCGGATCGCCGGCGAAGCCGCGGAAGGTGACGTGCCAGGTCTCCGTCAGCCGTAGACCGCTGTCCACCGGGCGGGCCGACACCACCGGGTCCCTCTGCCCGGCCTCCTTCAGGGTGCCGAGCCAGAACTCGTCGAAGTCGGAGGGCTCTTCGGGGTCCGGCCGGTACTGCTCGAGCTCTCTCAGGGGCAGGTCGAACGCGGGCACGGCGGCACCTCACAGGCGTCAACGGGGCGGCTCGGTCCGATCGTTGCGGCCGTAAGTCGGAAAGTTCCGTCGTGACCGCGCCGATCCCTTCATCTCTTCCACCCTCGTCCCGAGGTGAATCCAGGGCGGCGCAGTCGTCTCACCGCTCAACTTTCCCCTCTGCAGCCCCCATTGACAGCGCTTTCTGCTGCCCCTAAGTTGCCGCGAAGTTACCGGTAAGAGCTCGAAACTTTCGGTTCCGCGTCCCATGCCACGGAAGGCCCGAGCATGAGCACGTCCACCACGTCGGCCCCACCGCCGGGCACCCAGGACCCCCCTCCGGCCCGGGCCGCGCCCCGCCGCCGTACGCGAAAGGCCGCGCGCCCCGGATGGCGGCGGACCCTGCGCCGGGACTGGCAGCTGTACTCGCTGGCGGTGCTGCCGCTGCTGTTCTTCCTGGTCTTCCGCTATCTGCCGATGATCGGCAACGTCATCGCCTTCCGGCGCTTCGAGCCGGGCGGCTCGATCTTCGGCGAGCAGTGGGTGGGGCTGCGCTATGTGCGCATGTTCCTCACCGACCCCACCTTCTGGCAGGTGTTCCGCAACACCCTGTGGCTCGGCGGACTCACGCTGGTCTTCTGCTTCCCGATTCCGATCGTGCTGGCGCTGCTGCTCAACGAGGTGCGCAGACGCTCGCTGAAGCGGTTCGTGCAGTCGGTGTCGTACCTTCCGCACTTCCTGTCGATCGTGATCGTCGCGGGCATCACGATGCAGATGCTCGCCACGGACGGCCCGGTCAACCACGCGCTCGGCTGGTTCGGCCACGAGCCGATCCGGTTCATCCAGGAACCGGAGTGGTTCCGCACGATCTACGTCGGCTCGGAGATCTGGCAGACCGCCGGCTGGGGCACGATCCTCTACCTCGCCGCGCTCACCACGATCCACGAGGACCTGTACGAGGCCGCGCGCATCGACGGCGCCAACCGCTGGCAGCAGATCTGGCACGTCACCCTGCCCGGCATCCGGCCCACGATGATCACGCTGCTGATCCTCAACATCGGCACGTTCATGGCGGTCGGCTTCGAGAAGGTCCTGCTGCTCTACAACCCGCTGACGTATCCGAAGGCCGACGTGATCTCCACGTACGTCTACCGGACCGGTGTCGAGTCCAACAGCTTCAGCTACGCCGCCGCCATCGGCCTGTTCGAGGCGGTCATCGGCCTGGTGCTGATCTTCTCCGCCAACCAGCTCTCGCGCCGCACAGTGGGGACGAGCCTGTGGTGAGCGTCAACCGGCCCACGCGTGGATACCGCGTCTTCCAGGGCGTCAACGGGGTGATCCTCACCCTCGTCGTGATCGTGACCCTGTACCCGTTCGTGAACATCGTCGCGCGGTCCTTCAGCGGAGAACGGCAGATCCGGGCCGGCGAGGTGGCGTTGTGGCCCAAGGGCTTCAACCTCACCACGTACAAGATCGTGTTCCAGGACTCGATGTTCTGGCGGAACTACGGCAACACCGTGCTCTACACGGTCGTGTCCACCGTCATCGCCATGGTCCTGACGACGTGTTACGCCTACGTCCTGTCGAAGAAGCAGCTGCGCGGGCGCGGACTGCTCGTCGGCATCGCCGTGTTCACCATGTTCTTCACCGGCGGTCTGATCCCCAACTACGTGCTGATCAGCAGCCTCGGTATGAAGAACACCATCTGGGCGCTGGCGATCCCGAACGCGATCAGCGTCTTCAACCTCCTGGTGATGAAGGCCTTCTTCGAGAGCCTGCCGACCGATCTGGAGGAGGCCGCGCAGATCG
Organism: Streptomyces sp. a15; assembly: GCF_059026085.1. Lineage (NCBI taxonomy): Bacteria > Bacillati > Actinomycetota > Actinomycetes > Kitasatosporales > Streptomycetaceae > Streptomyces > Streptomyces sp. A15. The sequence goes on from NZ_JBWLKM010000004.1 coordinate 45,355, forward strand.
ACGGCCTCAGCACGTACGGCATCCTCCTGCGGATCGTGCTGCCGCTGTCCAAGGCGGTCGTCGCGACGATGATCCTGTTCTACTCGGTGGCCTTCTGGAACTCCTGGTTCGCGGCGTTCCTGTACATGGACAGCACCGAGCTGATGCCGGCCACCGTCTATCTGCGCAACCTCATCTCGGGCGCCACCGGCGGCGGCAACGCCGGTGCCGCCACCGAGCAGCTCAGCCAGGTCGGGGCGAACATCCAGTCGGTCACGATCGTGCTCACCGCGCTGCCGATCCTCTGCGTGTACCCGTTCGTCCAGCGGTACTTCGTCTCGGGCGTGATGCTCGGCGCGGTCAAGGGCTGACGGCACCTCAATTCACTTACGGAACAAAGGAGTATCCGTGACGAACGCAGGAGAGCTGTCCCGGCGTCAGATCCTGGCCGCCGCAGGATTCATCGGCCTCGCCACCCTCACCGGCTGCGGCAGCGGGGACGACGGCGGGGACTCCAAGGACCTGTCGAAGAAACAGAACGGGGCGATGAAGGAGTACCGCGCCGGCCAGCAGTTCAAGGCCGCCAAGGCGCTGTCCTTCTCGGTCCTGCACAACAACAACCCGGTCTATCCGACGAAGGACAGCTGGCTGTTCTGGAAGGAGCTCACCAAGCGCACCGGAGTCACCCTGAAGCCCGTCGACGTCCCGCTCGTGGACTACGAGAAGAAGCGCAGCGTCCTGATCGGCGCGGGCGACGCCCCGTTCCTCATCCCCAAGACGTACCACCCGGCGGAGGTCGCCTTCGTGTCCTCCGGCGCGATCCTCCCGGTCAGCGACTACGTGCACCTGATGCCCAACTACCAGGCCAAGGTGAAGAAGTGGCGTCTTGAGCCCGAGCTCGACTCCATCCGGCAGTCCGACGGCAAGTACTACCTGCTGCCCGGTCTGCACGAGAAGGCCAAGTCCGGCTACTCGCTGTCCTTCCGCACGGACGTCCTCGACAGGCTCGGCCTGAACCTGCCCACCACCTGGGACGAGGTGTACGAGGTCTTCAAGGCGATCAAGGCGGAGTACCCGGACCGCTACCCCTTCTCCGACCGCTGGAGCATCAACACCCCGTACCCCGTGGCCGCCCTCCTCAGCTACCTCGGGCAGGCGCACGGGGTCAGGGCGGGCTGGACGTACGACAACATCAGCTACGACTCCACAGCGCAGAAGTTCGTCTTCACCGGCGCGCAGGACGGCTACCGCCGGATGGTCGAGTTCCTGAGAAAACTGGTCGCCGAAAAGCTGATGGACCCGGAGAGCTTCACCCAGACCGACGACGCCGCGGTGCAGAAGCTGCTCGGCGAGAAGTCCTTCGCGATCAGCGCCAACCCGCAGGAGCTGGTGCAGAACTACCGCTACAACCTGGAGAAGCAGGTCGAGGGCGCGAAGATCGAGATGATCCCGGTGCCGCTCGGACCGGCGGGGCCGGTGCTCATCGGCGGCAGTCGCCTCGAGAACGGCGTCATGATCTCCAGCAAGGCGCTCAAGAGCGACAGCTTCGTCGCGATGATGCAGTTCGTGGACTGGCTCTGGTACTCGGACGAGGGCCAGAAGTTCTGCAAGTGGGGTGTCCAGGGCGTCACGTACACCGAATCCGGCGGCACCCCGAAGCCGGCGTCGGGCATCAGCCTCATGGGCTCCGACCCGGACGCCCCGAAGGACCTGCAGAAGGACTACGGCTTCTTCAACGGCGTCTTCACCTACGGCGGCAGCTGGGCGCTGGTCTCCTCCTCCTTCAGCCCGGACGAGAAGAAGTTCCAGGCCGCCATGGCGGAGCGCAGAGAGCTGCCCATCGCCCCGGCGCACCCGCTCCAGTCCTTCGAGCAGGAGCAGGCGACGCTCTGGGACACCCCGCTCCGGGACCACGTCACCCAGAACACCCTGAAGTTCGCCCTCGGCAAGCGCCCGCTGTCCGAATGGGACGCCTATGTCGCCGAGTTGAAGGCGAAGAACATGGACCGGCTGGTCGACCTGCACAACAAGGCGCAGGACCGATTCAAGAAGGAGAACGGGTGATCCGTGTGCCCGCCGGGTCGAGTGGCCGGCTCTCCGACGCCTGGCGCTTCCGCGTCGGCACCGGCCGCCTCGATCTCGCCCTGGTCACGCGGCACGGCGACGGCCGGGTGACCGTCCTCGCCCGGGCGCCGGTCGACGCGAGCGGTGAGACGCCCGGGCCGGAGCGGCACGCACTGCGCCGGTCCGTCCCCGTCGCCGCCCCGGAGGCCTTCGTACGACGCTCGCTCGTGGACGAGGAGCACGGCAACGCCCGTGCCGCCTGGCAGCGCATGGCCGGCCCGCGTTCGCCCCGCCCGCACCAGATCGACGTACTGCACGAAGCCGCCGAGCCCGCCCGCCCGCACCAGAGGCTGCCGGCCCAGGACGGCCGGGTAGACCTGGACCTGACACCGAGCCGTCATGAGGTCACCCTCGTCGAGGTGACCCCCGTCGAGGACGAGGCACCGCCGTGGACGGACGAGCGGCGGCCGCTGGGAAGGGAGCCGCAGTGAGCACGAGCACATCCGTCACCTTCGGGGAGGGCGTCCTCTCCCGCGCCGCCGCCCTGATCCACACCCTCGTCACCGTCGAAGCGCTGCTGCTCGCCGCCGCCGCACCGGGCCTGGCCGGACTGCTGCTGGTGGGCCCCGACGCCGCCAACCTCCCCCTGGCCGCCCTGTGCCTCCTGCCCCTCGGCCCGGCCCTGTCCGCCGCCCTGTACGCCCTCCACCACCGCGACCGGGACCTCACCGACCTCCACCCGGCCCGCACCTACTTGCGGGGCTGGCGGCTCAACGCCCTCCCGGCCCTGAAGCTGTGGACGCCGCTGCTCGCCTGGCTGACCGTCGTCGCCTTCACCCTCACCCACTTCTCCGCCACCGGCCTCCCCGGCTGGTGGGCGGTGCTGCTCGCGGCCGTCGGCGCCGGCTCCCTCCTCTGGGGCGCGCACGCCCTGGTGCTCACCTCGCTCTTCGCCTTCCGTACCCGCGACACGGCCCGCCTCGCCGCGTACTTCCTGTTCCGGCACGGCCGCGCCACCCTCGGCGCCGCCTCGCTGCTCGTCCTCGCCGCCGGACTGACCGCCCTGCTGACCGAGGCCCTGCCCGCCCTGCTGGCCGCCCCGCTGCTGCTGTCCCTGCTGCACAGCGGCCGCCCGGTGATCGCCGAGACCCAGGAGGACTTCACCGCATGACCGTGCCCGGCACCCCCAGGATCCCGTACGGCGGTGACTACAACCCCGAGCAGTGGCCGGAGGAGGTCTGGGACGAGGACCACCGCCTTTTCGAGACGGCGCGCATCGACACCCTCACCGTCGGCGTCTTCTCCTGGTCGCTCACCCAGCCCGCCGAGGACACCCACGACTTCACGGTCCTCGACCGCGTCCTCGACCGTGCCGCCGCCGAGGGCCGCCGGGTCTGCCTCGCCACCGGCACCGCCGCCCTCCCGCCCTGGCTCGCGAAGAAGTACCCCGAGGTCAACCGCACCGACTTCGAGGGCCGCCGGCACCGCTACGGCCAGCGCCACAACTTCTGCCCCAGCTCACCGGCGTACCGCCGCCAGGCCACGGCGATGGCCGCCCGCCTCGCCGAACGGTACGCCCAGCACCCGGCGTTGCTCGCCTGGCACATCAACAACGAGTACGGCGGCGCCTGTTACTGCGAGCTGTGCGCCGAGGCCTTCAGGGACTGGCTCCGCGAGAAGTACGCCACCCTGGACGCCCTCAACGACGCCTGGTGCACCACCTTCTGGTCCCACCGCTACACCGACTGGGCCGAGATCGAGCCCCCGAACGCCCTCACCGAACACTGGCGCGGCCCCGACCACACCGCCTTCCAGGGCACCACGCTCGACTACTTCCGCTTCACCACCGACGCCCTCCTCGGCTGCTTCCTCGCCGAGAAGGACGCGATCCGCGCCCACGACCCGGACACCCCCGTCACCACCAACTTCATGGGCATGTACCGCCCCCTCGACTACCACCGCTGGGCGCCCCACCTCGACTTTGCCTCCTGGGACAGCTACCCGCCCCTGGACGCCCCGCCCACCTGGCCCGCCCTCGCCCACGACCTGATGCGCGGCCTCAAGGACGGCGCCCCCTTCTGGCTGATGGAACAGACCCCGTCCACCACGGCCTGCCGCGACGTCAACCCCCTCAGGCGCCCCGGCGAACTCCGCCTCGCCACCTTCCAGGCCGTCGCCCACGGCGCCGACGCGGCCCTGTACTTCCAGATGCGCGCCTCCCGCGGCGCCTGCGAGAAGTACCACGGGGCGGTCATCGGCCACGCGGGCCGCGACGACACCCGCGTCTTCCGCGAAGTGGCCGACCTGGGACGGGAGTTGGAGCTGCTCGAAGACGCGAGCCTCGGCGCCCGCACCCCCGCCCGCACCGCCCTGGTCTTCGACTGGGACAGCTGGTGGGCCCTGGAGATCTCCGACGGCCCCTCCCGCCTCGTCCGTTACCAGGACACCGTCCACACCTACTACCGTGCCGCCCGCGAGGCCGGCGCCGACGTGGACGTGATCCCCCAGACCGCCGACCTCACCCCGTACGAGGTGGTTCTCGCCCCCGCCCTGCACATGATCAAGGGCGACCTGGCGGCTCGCCTGGAGGCGGTGGCCGCACGAGGTGGCACTGTCCTCTCCACCTTCCTCTCCGGCCGCGTCGACGAACACGACCGAGCGTTCCTCACCGACGTCCCCGGCCCGCTCGCCCCCCTCATGGGCATCCGGGTCGACGAATGGGACTCCCGCGCACGGGACTTCGTACAGCCGGTAAAGCTGGGGGAGTTGACGAGTGAGGCCCGCCTCGTCTTCGAGATCGTGCAGCCAGGCGGCGCCGAGCCGATCGCCACCTACGGCACCGACTTCTACGCGGGCACCCCGGCCGTGACGCGCAACGAGTACGGCAAGGGCGAGGGCTGGTACGTCGCCACGGCCCTCGACCAGCCGGGCGTGGACCACGTCGTACGCCGCATCCTCGCCCGCCACGACCTGCTCGGCCCGTACGCCGACCAGCCGGGCCTGGAGACCGCGACCCGCGTCGCCCCGGACGGAACCGTCCTCCTCTTCCTCCTCAACCACACCACCGACCCCGCCCACCTGACCGCCCACGCCACTGCCACCGACCTCCTGACCGGCAAGCGGGTCGAACACGGCGAACCACTCACCCTCGACCCACTCGGCACAGCGATCCTGCGCATTCAATAGAACGGATCAATAAATGCGGCGCCCCTGTGCGTCCGGCACACCCGACTTCCGGAAGAAGTAGCTGTTGATCTGATCGCGCCACTCGCGGGCGCTGCGGAGCTGCTCCTCGTACCGCTCCGCCCCCCGCGCGTGGCGCGCCGGATCGATCACGCCCGCCAGCGAAGCCCACACCTCCCGGGCCGCCTCCACCTCCTCGACGCCCTCGAAGTGCGTGTCGTAGATGTGCTGGATCACCGTCTTCCCGCTGTGCAGTACGTGGTCGTACGACACGTGGTGGAAGAACAGCAGCAGCTCGTCGGGGCAGGTGTCGGGCGACTCGTACAGCTCGGCCCAGGGCTTGGCGTACTGCCCCGCGTACCCGGTGCCGGTGGAGCAGCTGCGATCGACGCCGACGCCGTTCCGGTCGGCGAAGTGGTAGGTCCCCCAGGGGCTGTACTCGTAGCCGTCCACGCTCGGCCCGTAGTGGTGCCCAGGCTGGACCATGAAGCCCACGCCGAGCGGCGCGGTGTACTTCTCGTACGTCCGCCACGAACCGTCCAGCGCCGGGCGCAGCCCCGTCGCAGGACCCGTCCCGAAGGTGAGCCGGATCCACTCGTCGAGAACGCCGTCCGGATCAGCGTCCGGCTGCCAGGCCAGCCGACCGAAGGTGTAGAGGTTCGCCTGGGCGAGCGGATGCCCGGTCCAGAAAGGGTCGTCGCCGACGTTCGACACGGCGACGAGCCCGCCTGCCAGCTGTCCGACGCTCGCCTCCCAGTCCACCGGGAACCGCAGCACCTCGCTCCACATCGGCCCCAGCCAGCACACGTGCCGCTGCTGCCCGGTGTACTCCTGCGTGGCCTGCACCTCCACCGCGAGGCGGGTCCGCGGCATCGCGCCGATCAGCGGGGACACCGGCTCCCGTACCTGGAAGTCCATCGGCCCGTGCTTGACCTGGAGCACGGCGTTCGACGCGAACTCCCCGTCCAGCGGCACGAAATGGTCGTACGCGGCCCGCGCCCGGTCCGTCGTCCGGTCCCGCCAGTCCTGGCGGTGGTCGTAGACGAAGGCCCGCCAGTGCACGGTCCCGCCGTACGGTTCGAGCGCGGCGGCGAGCAGGTTCGCCCCGTCGGCGTGACTGCGGCCGTACGCGAACGGGCCGGGTTGGCCCTCGGAGTCGGCCTTCACCACGTACCCGCCGAAGTCCTCGATCTCCTCGTACACCCGCGCCGTGGCCCCGGCCCACCACGCCCGTACCGAGGCGTCCAGCGGATCGGCCGTCGGCAGCCCGCCGAGCACCATCGGCGCGGCGAAGGTGACCGACAGATGGGTACGGATGCCGTACGGCCGCAACGCGCCCGCGATCTCGGCGACTTCACCGATCCGGTCCGTGAGCAGGTGTGCCTCGGTGTCGTGCACGTTGACGTTGTTCACCGCCACGGCGTTGATTCCACAGGCCGCCAGCAGCCGGCCGTACGCCCGCACCCGCTCCAGCTCGCCGCGTGCCCGCCCGTCCGCCCAGAACAGCGACCCGCCCGCGTATCCGCGCTCCACCTGGCCCATGACCGGGTGCACGGCCACGTTGTCCCAGTGGTCCAGCATCCGCAGCGCCAGTGCCGGACGGTGTTCCTCCTGCGGGCGCTCACCCGTGAAGGCGTCCTCGCCGAGCCGTACGACATGGAACAACCCGTACAGGAGCCCGGCCTGTCCCGACGCGGTGACGGTCGTACGGCCGCCCTCGCGCACATACGTGAACGCCTCGGTGCCATCGGTGCCCGTCAGCTCCAGCACCAGGTCGTACGAAGGAGCGCCCGGCTCGGCGTCGCGTACGACACGACCACCGAACCGGGCGCAGGCATCCGCCACTTCCGCGTGCGCCGAGTCCACCAGCAGGCCGGATCCTCGGATCAGCGTCCGCCGGGTCCCGACCGCCCGGAAGGCGTCCGGTGGCAGCCAGGCCGGGTCGACACCCTCGGGCGGTACGGGCACGGGAAGCGGCATCGGGACCCCCAACTCGGCTGCTCAGGCAAGCAGTTCGACCTCGGACACCACCGCCTCGCCGTCGACGACCAGACGGTACTTCTCGTAGTTACCCGGGGCTTTCACCGAGAACGCACGTGTCTGCCTGTCCCACGCGAAGGACTCCCCGGAGCGTTCGTCGAGGGTCTTCCACGTGGTTCCGTCGGCCGAGCCCTGGAGCGTCCACCCGGTCGGTGCCTTCGTGCGGTCCGACGACGACGTCAGCGTGTACTGCACCGCCTTCGCATCCTTACCGACCGGCAACTCGACCGTGGACACCGGGGCTTCGGTCGCCGACGTGTCGTCGAACAGGGCACCCTCACCCTTCAGCACGTCCGCACGCGGGGCCGGCGCCTTGTCGTCCTTGCTGATCGACACGGGGGCCGCGTTCTTGCCCGTACCCCACGAAGAGGGCCGCGGTCCCATGTCGAAGTCCAGAACGCCACCGCGGGCGAGCAGCGCGTGGGGGAGGGAAGTCGACGACCAGGAACGGCCGTTGACCCTCAGCCCCTGCACGTACACGTTACGCGCGCTGTTCTTCGGCGCCCGGACCACCAGGTCCTCGCCGTTCTCCAGATGAACGGTCGCCTTGGTGAACAACGGTGACCCGACGGCGTATTCACCGCTGCCCATCACCAACGGGTAGAAGCCCAGCGCGGAGAACAGGAACCAGGCCGACTGCTCGCCGTTGTCCTCGTCGCCGTGATAGCCCTGTCCGATCTCGCTGCCGGTGTACAGCCGTGACAGCACCTCGCGCACGTTCCGCTGGGCCTTCCAGGGCTGTCCGGCCGCGTCGTACATGTAGTTGACGTGGTGGGCGACCTGGTTGGAGTGTCCGTACATGCCCATCCGGACGTCCCGGGCCTCGGTCATCTCGTGGATGACGCCCCCGTACGAACCGACGAACTCGGGCGAGGCGGTCTCCGGTGTCGCGAAGTACGTGTCGAGCTTCTCCGCGAGCCCGGAGCGTCCGCCGTACAGGTTGGCGAGTCCGCGCGAGTCCTGGGGTGCGGTGAAGGCGTACCCCCAGCCGTTCGTCTCGGTGTAGTCGTAGCCCCACACCCGCGGGTCGTACGCGGACGACTCGACCCGCCAGTCGCCCTTCGCGTCCCGGCCCTGGAAGAAGCCGGCCTTGGAGTCGAACAGGTTCACATAGTCCTGGGCCCGGTCGAGGAAGTACTCCGACTCCTCCTGGTACCGCTTCTCCCCGGTCTTCCTGTACAGCGCCTGGCCCATCCGCGCGATGCCGTAGTCGTTGAGGTAGCCCTCCAGCGCCCACGACAGGCCCTCGTGGGTGTCGGTGCTCGTGTAGCCGAGGAAGGGCGAGGTCGCCATGCCCTTGCGGCCCACGCCGGACGACGGGGGCACGACCGTGGCGTTCTTCAGGGCCGCGTCGTACGCCGCCTTCGCGTCGAAGTCGACACCCTTGACGTACGCGTCCGCGAAGGCCACGTCCGAGGAGGTGCCGGTCATCAGGTCCGCGTACCCGGGCGAGGACCAGCGCGAGGTCCAGCCGCCGTCCTTGTACTGCTGCACGAAGCCGTCGACCATCTCGCCCGCCTGATCGGGCGTCAGCAGTGAGTACGCGGGCCAGGTCGTCCGATAGGTGTCCCAGAAGCCGTTGTTGACGTACACCTTGCCGTCCACGATCTTCGCGCCGGTGTGTGTCGGGGTGTCGGGGCCCGGCATCGGCGAGAAGGGAGAGGCGTACTGGTACTTCGAACCGACCTTCTCGAAACCGGAGTTCGGGTACAGGTACAGGCGGTACAGGCTGGAGTACAGCGTGGTCAGCTGGTCCGGCGTCGCGCCCTCGACCTCGACCTTGCCGAGGATCTTGTCCCACTGCTTCTGGGCACGCGACTTGACCGCGTCGAAGGAGGTGCCGTCCGGGATCTCCTGGCGCAGGTTGTCCTTCGCCTGATCGACGCTGATCAGCGAGGTGGCCAGACGGAGCGTGACCGTGCGGTCGTCGCCGGCGTCGAAGCGCAGATGGCCCTTGACCCCCCTGGAGGTGCCTTCGGTCACCGGCTTGTCGAACACGCCGTACACGAACAGCCGGGTGGCGCCCGTCGACAGTCCCGACTTCACGTCCGAGTACCCGGTGACGACCCCCGCGGCCTTGTCCAGGGTCAGCCCGGCCTGGTCGGTCACGTTGTCGAAGAGCACGCTCGCGTCGTCGCCGGGGTAGGTGAAGCGGAGCGCCGCCGCGTGGTCCGTCGGCGTCATCTCCGCCTTCAGGCCGTTCTCGAAGCGCACCCCGTAGTAGTACGGCCGCGCGGTCTCGTTCTCGTGCCGGAAGGCCAGCTCGCGGGCCTCACGGCCGGTGTCCGGGGTGCCGGACGCGGCCGACGGCATCACCTGGAAGGTCTGCCGGTCGCCCATCCAGGGACTGGGCTCATGGCTCGCGCTGAACGCCTGGACGGTCGGCAGGTTGTCCGCGTTGTTCGCGTTGTTCGCTCGCGCGTAGTCGTACAGCCAGCTCAGCGAGGAGGCGTTGGTCACCGGCGTCCAGAAGTTGAAGCCGTGCGGGACGGCCGTCGCCGGGAAGTTGTTGCCGCGTGAGAAACCTCCGCTGGAGTTGGTGCCGCGGGTGGTGAGCGCGTAGTCGGACAGATGGGCCTTCGGCTTCTCCGGGGCGACCGGCTCGATCCTCACGTCGTCGAGCCAGCCCCGGAACTTGGCCGGGCCCGCGGGGGAGTCGTACGCCACCAGGATCCGGTCGACCCTCTTCCCGGCCGCGACCGACCCGATTCGCGAGACCACGTTGTTCCACTGGTTGACGTAGAGCACCTTGGCGGCCCCCTGCGCCCGCGGCGACAGCCCGAACCCGTGCTGGTCGGTGGCTCCCAGCCCGCTCAGCTGGGTGCCGTCGGTGAAGGCCAGGTCCACGGAGACGTTCGTGGCGTCGTAGTCCCGGTCGCCGTCCGCCATCGACGGGAAGACCCGGTACGACAACCGCGTGTCCCGGCCGACCGCCACGTCCACGTCGAAGACCTTGTTGTACGAGTACGCCCGCCCGTCGGCCGTGTGCCTGCCGGCGTACCGCAGCGCCCGCTTGCCGGTGAAGCCCGCGCCCGCCTTGGCGGTCGGCGAGCCGCTCGGGCCGCGGTCGACCAGCGAGAGCATGTCCTGCGGGACCGGGCCGTCGCTGCCGCCGGTGGAGAACTGGACGTCGGCGAGCTGTAACACTCCGGAGGCGCCGTTGTTCTTCGTGATGTCGAGCCGGAAGTGCCGGTACTCGGCGACCGGCTCCGCGAGGTCGTACTTCTTCGTCAGGAACCGCTCTTCGAACGACTCGCCGGAGCGGGTGTCGAGGGACTTCCACTCCTTGCCGTCCGTGGAGCCCTGGAGCGACCAGTCCTTCGGGTCGCGCTCGGCGAAGTCGTTCGCGGAAGTGAGCGCGTACGTCACCACCTTCACCGGCTTGTCCAGGTCGAACTCGGCCCAGCCGGTCGGCTCGAAGGCCAGCCATTTGGTGCCCGGCTCGCCGTCCACGAGGTTCTCCTTCACCTCGCCGCCGCCGGTGTTCTCGGCGCTCGCCCGGACGTCCGTGACGTGGTCGGTGACGTTGCCGGGGATGCCGGTGCTGTAGCCGCCGTCGACGCCCAAGGCCCGTTTGCCGCCGTCGGGGGCGGTGTCGACGGTGTTGAGCCAGTCGGGTGCCGGGTCGCCCGTCTCGAAGGACGAGGCGAAGGACCGGTCGGCCGCGGCGGGCGCCTGAGGCAGGGCGACCGCCGCGCCCTGCGAGCCCACCGTCATGATCAGGGCGGCCACCGACACCCGGACCGCCGCACCACGTCTGTGCCGAACCCTGTGCTGCTGCATACGCGAGCACTCTCCCCTGCGCGTGTGTGGACAACGTTGTCAATTGCTCTGCGCAAGGATCAGTTGTGGCTCAAGTGAACTGTGATGTCAAGGGTGTTGACTGTGGCATTCGGGCTCTATGTCAGGGATTTTTCCGGCAAGGTGCACACAGGTCGCTCATATTTCCGGGAGGTCTCAACTCGGGAAAGACCCGCGGCCAACCTTGCATTCGATCTTGCTCCATTGACCTGAAGTGGACTATACCTGTCGACGATTCACACGATCCGCACGTCATGATCCGCACGAACCTGCTTGACCTGACCGCGGTGCCCGGGAGGATCCGGTACACCGCCTGAGTCCTGGAGAAGGCGAGGACTTGAGCATGGGATCCACTTCCGCCGAGAACAACGGCACCGGTGGCGTCGGCCGCCGCGATCTGATCAAGCGGTCCGCCGCGCTGGGTCTGATCTCCGTCCCCACGATGAGCTTCCTGTCGGCGTGCGCCAGCAGCGGCGGCGACGACAACGGGGACAAGGCCGAGACCGGAGAGAAGACCGCGAAGAACCCGCTGGGTGTGAACGACACCGCGGGGATGGAATTCGTCCTGTTCGACGGCGGATTCGGCAAGGAGTACGCCGAGGACGCCGTGAAGATCTACGAGAAGAACTTCCCCAAGGCCAAGGTGAAGTTCTCCGCCACCCAGAAGATCCAGTCCACCCTCCAGCCCCGGTTCAACCAGGGCACCCCGCCGGACCTCATCGACAACTCCGGCGCCGAGCAGATGGACATGGGTGTCCTGGCCGGCAAGAACCAGCTCACGGACCTCACCCCGCTCCTCGACGCCCCGTCCTACGACGACCCGAACAAGAAGGTCCGTGACACGCTGCGCCCCGGCATCGTGGAGATGGGCCAGCTCGACGGCGACCCGGTCTGGATCATGTACTACGCCTACACGGTGTACGGCGTCTGGTACTCGCAGAAGGCCCTGGACTCCCTCGACGCCGCCTATCCCGAGACCTGGGACGAGATGCTCGCGGTCTGTGAGAAGGCCAAGAAGCAGGGCATGGCGGGCTGGACGTACGCGGGCAAGTACCCGTACTACCTCCCCTTCTCGCTGTACCCGATGATCGGCAAGGTCGGGGGCGTCGAAGTCCTCGACGCGATCGACAACCTGGAGCCGAACGCCTGGAAGCACCCGGCGGTCAAGGCGTGTTTCGAGGCCTACTACGAGCTCTACAAGAAGGGTTACATCCTCAAGGGCACGCCCGGTCTGGACCACATCCAGTCGCAGACCGCGTGGGCCAAGGGCAAGGCGCTGTTCATCCCGAACGGCTCCTGGGTGGAGAACGAGTCGGCGAACGTCATCCCGGCCGACTTCAACCTCGCCGTCTCCGCGCCGACCGGCATCGACTCCTCCGACAAGCTGCCCTTCGGCACCATCTGGGCCTCCGGCGGCGAGCCCTTCATCGTCCCGGCCAAGGCGAAGAACGGCACCGGCGGCATGGAGCAGCTGCGCATCATGCTCAGCGAGGCGTCCTCGAAGAACTTCACCAGCAAGGTGAAGTCGCTGACCGCGTACAACGGCGGCACCGACGGCATCACCCTCACTCCCGGTCTCAAGTCGGGTGTCGCGGCGCTGGAGAAGGCCGGCGACAACGTGGTGAATCCGCGTCTGCAGGACTGGTACGTGCAGTTGCAGAAGGAGAAGATCGGGGTGTCCGGGCTCGGCGAGATGATGGCCGGCCGTCTTACTCCGGCCGAGGCGATCAAGAAGATCCAGGCCTACGCCGACGAGACCGCCAAGGACACGTCGATCAAGCACTACAAGCACCAGTAAACGGACCGGAGAAGCGATGCAGCACGGCAAGTACCGGTTCATCGTGGGGTTTTTGGCGCTGCCCCTCGGACTGTACGCGCTATTCGTGATCTGGCCGTTCATCCAGTCCATCTACTACTCGTTCACGGACTGGACCGGCCTGAGCCCCGAATTCAAGATGGTCGGCCTGGACAATTACCGGAGGATGCTGGACGACGAGATCTTCTGGAAGTCCTTGCAGCACAGCTTGATGTTCGCGCTCGTGCTGCCGCTGGTGACGATCAGTCTGGCGTTGTTCTTCGCCTTCATGATCAATGTCGGTGGACGGCGAAGGAAGGGCGGCCCGGTCATTTCCGGCGTCCGGGGCTCTTCCTTCTACAAGATCGTCTACTTCTTCCCGCAGGTGCTCTCGATCGCCATCGTCGCCCTGCTGTTCGCTTTCGCGTACAACCCGGACAGCGGCGCCATCAACTCGCTGCTGCGCGGGATCGGGCTCGACAGCGTCCAGCCCCTGTGGCTGGGCGACCCGAGCCTGGCCCTGTGGTGCGTGATGGCCGTGCTGGTGTGGTCCACGGTCGGCTTCTTCGTGGTTCTCTTCTCCGCCGGGATGGCCTCCATCCCGGCGGACCTGTACGAGGCCGCCCTGCTCGACGGGGCGGGCCGCGCCACCACGTTCTTCCGGATCACCCTGCCGCTGCTGTGGGACACCGTGCAGTCCGGCTGGGTCTACATGGGCATCCTCGCCCTGGGCGCCGAGTCGTTCGCGGTCGTACAGATCATGACGACCGGTCCCGGCGGTCCCGACTACTCGACCACCGTCATGGTCCTGTACGTGTACCAGAAGGCGTTCCGCGACGGGCAGGCCGCCTATGCCACCACCATCGGCGTCGCCCTTCTCGTCGTCACGCTGGCCTTCGCCGCCCTCGTGATGCGGCTGGGCCGGCGCGAGCGGCTGGAGTACTGATCAGATGAAGACCGAGACCCCCGCCCCTGTTCCTGCCGAGTCCGGTGTCCCCGTCGCCAAGACCGACTCCGCGGCCGGCCCGCCCCGCAAGGAGAAGAAGGAGGGCACCACCCTCAACGTCTTCTCGCACGGGATCCTGGTCATCTGGGCGATCCTGGTCGTGATGCCGTTGCTGTGGGCGGTGATGACGTCCTTCAAGGACGACAGCTCCATCTTCGGCTCGCCCTGGTCGCTGCCGGACAAACTGCACTTCGACAACTGGTCGCGGGCCTGGACCGAGGCCAACATGAGCGACTACTTCCTCAACACCATTCTGGTGGTGGGGGGGTCGCTCGTCGGCACGCTGGTGCTCGGCTCGATGGCGGCCTATGTCCTGGCCCGCTTCGACTTCCCGGGCAACCGGTTCATCTACTACTTGTTCATCGGCGGCATGAGTTTCCCGGTCATGCTCGCACTGGTCCCGCTGTTCTACGTCGTGAACAACATGGGCCTGCTGAACACGATCCACGGCCTGATCCTGGTCTACATCGCCTACTCGCTCCCGTTCACGGTGTTCTTCCTGACCGCGTTCTTCCGCACTCTGCCGAGCTCGGTGGCGGAGGCGGCCTTCGTGGACGGGGCCTCGCACTCCCGGACGTTCTTCCAGATCATGCTGCCCATGGCCAAGCCGGGCCTGATCAGCGTGGGGATCTTCAACTTCCTCGGGCAGTGGAACCAGTACATGCTGCCCACGGTGCTGAACACCGATCCGGACAAGCGCGTCCTCACCCAGGGCCTGGTGCAGCTGGCGGTCAGCCAGGGGTACAAGGGCGACTGGTCGGGACTGTTCGCGGGCCTGGTGATGGCGATGCTGCCGGTGCTCGCGGCGTACATCATCTTCCAGCGTCAGGTGGTGCAGGGACTGACCGCGGGGGCGCTGAAGTAAGGGCGCCCTCACCCGTACGGCCACCGCTTCCGGATCTTCCGGAAGCGGTGGCCGTGTTTGTGTACATGAACGCGGATGCGGTTCAACCTCTTGACGGGAGGCAACCCGAACGGCTCAGCTTAGAGTTCACTAGTTGGACATAGACGGGGCCTCATTGAAGCGGTCCCCGCGCGCAGGAGGTCGTCGTGGAGACTCCGGGGTCGCAGTCGTCGCTGCACCGAGCCAACCTGGAGCGGGTCGTACGGGCCGTACGGCTGGCCGGGTCGCTCACGCAGGCGGAGATCGCGCGGGCGACGGGCCTGTCCGCGGCGACCGTCTCCAACATCGTGCGCGAACTCAAGGACCGCGGAACCGTCGAGGTCACGCCCACCTCGGCGGGCGGCCGCCGGGCCCGCAGCGTCTCGCTGAGCGGGGACGCCGGGATCGTCATCGGCGTCGACTTCGGGCACACGCATTTGCGCGTCGCGGTCGGAAACCTCGCCCACCAGGTGCTGGCCGAGGAGGCCGAGCCGCTCGATGTGGACGCCTCCTCGACGCAGGGCTTCGACCGGGCGGAACAGCTGGTCAATCGCCTGATCGCAGCAACGGGCGTCGACCGGTCGAAGATCGCCGGTGTGGGTCTCGGCGTACCCGGTCCGATCGACCTGGAGTCCGGCACCCTCGGCTCCTCCGCCATCCTGCCGGGCTGGATCGGCACCAAGCCCGCCGAGGAGCTCAAGGGCCGCTTGGGCGTGCCCGTGCACGTGGACAACGACGCCAATCTCGGCGCCCTCGGCGAGCTGGTGTGGGGCAGCGGGCGGGGGGTGCGCGACCTGGCGTACATCAAGGTCGCCAGCGGTGTCGGCGCCGGCCTGGTGATCAACGGGAAGATCTACCGCGGGCCCGGTGGCACTGCGGGAGAAATCGGACATATTACACTTGACGAGTCCGGCCCCGTCTGCCGTTGCGGAAACCGGGGCTGCCTGGAGACCTTCGCGGCCGCGCGGTATGTGCTGCCGCTGCTCCAGTCCAGCCACGGGACCGACCTGACGATGGAAGGCGTCGTACGACTGGCGCGGGACGGAGACCCGGGCTGTCGTCGGGTGATCGCCGACGTCGGCCGACACATCGGCAGTGGAGTCGCCAATCTCTGCAATCTGTTGAACCCGAGCCGGGTGGTCCTGGGTGGTGATCTCGCCGAGGCCGGTGAGCTGGTGCTCGGGCCGATCAGGGAGTCTGTCGGCCGCTATGCGATCCCCAGTGCGGCACGCCAACTGTCGGTGCTTCCAGGGGCCCTTGGAGGTCGTGCGGAGGTGCTCGGAGCACTCGCTCTCGCGCTCAGCGAGATGGGTGATTCGACCCTTTTGGATGGCACGCTGCACGCGGCCACTCCTGCCTTCACTTAGAGAACGCAGGAGGCCGTTGCCATCTCGTTAAGTATTTACTTCTTGACGTCGCACGTGTGGCCGAGTTGACTTCCAGCCACCTCGGTCGCAATGTCGCGGCCTCGTCAGGGAGGTTTCTGAAGTGAATACGCGTATGCGTCGCGCCGCCGTTGCTGTTGTGGTCTCGGCGCTCGCCGTCTCGGCCGCCGCTTGTGGCAAGGCCGGTGACGACGACTCGGACAGCGGCAGCAGCTCGGACAGCAAGTCGATCGGCCTGCTTCTTCCCGACAACGTCACCGCTCGTTACGAGAAGTTCGACAGGCCGTACTTCGAGGACAAGGTCAAGGCGCTCTGCTCCGACTGCACGGTCGATTACGCGAACGCCGCGGCCGACTCGGCCAAGCAGGCGCAGCAGGTCAGCAGCATGATCACCAAGGGCGTCAAGGTCATCGTGATCAGCGCCCAGGACTCCGCCGCGATCAAGTCCTCGATCCAGAGCGCGGTCGACAAGGGCGTCAAGGTCATCGCGTACGACCGGCTGGCCCAGGGCCCGGTCTCCGCGTACGTCTCCTTCGACAACGTCAAGGTCGGCGAGCTCCAGGGCCAGGCCCTGATCGACGCTCTCGGCTCCAAGGCGACCCCGAAGTCCAAGGTCGTCATGATCAACGGTGACGACGCCGACCCGAACGCCGCGCAGTTCAAGGAAGGCGCCCACAAGGCCCTCGACGGCAAGGTGGACATCGCCTACGAGCAGTCGGGTCTGTGGAAGGACACGGTCGCCGCGCAGAAGATGTCGGCCGCCATCACGCAGCTCGGCGCCAAGAACATCGCGGGCGTCTACGCCGCCAACGACGGCATGGCCGGTGGTATCGCCACCGCCCTCAAGGGCGCCGGCATCAGCGGCATCCCGCTGACCGGTCAGGACGCGGAGCTCGCCGGTATCCAGCGCATCGTCGCCGGCACCCAGTCCAGCACCGTCTACAAGGCCTTCAAGCCGGAGGCCGAGGCGGCCGCCCAGCTCGCGGTCAAACTGCTCGACGGCAAGAGCATCGACGACCTGGCCACCGAGACGCTGACCAGCGGCTCCGGCGACAAGGTGCCCTCGCAGCTGCTGACCCCGGTCTCGGTCACCGTCGACAACATCAAGGACACGGTGATCAAGGACAAGCTGTACACCGTCGCCGACATCTGCACCGCGACCTACGCCGCCAAGTGCAAGGCAGCCGGTCTGCAGTAGCAGCCGCGCAGCGGCATGCAGAGCCTGTCCGGCGCCCGCCCCACCTTCACACCCCGCTGCGGGGCGGGCGCCGGACGGAAGCATGACGCGAGCGGCCAGGGACGTTCGGGCACATCCCCGCGCCGTCCCGGCGCCGCTCAGCCGTTGCCAAGAGGCACCGGCCGCGCGCATGTTCATCTTGTTGACCAGTGCCTCGAGCACAACCCTCCGCGCCTTTCGACAAGCGCGGCATCCCCGCCGGTCAGGCGGCGAAGGAGATGGTTCACGTGTCCGCTACGCCCGTGTTGGCGTTGCGCGGAGTCTCCAAGCGATTCGGTGCGGTGCAGGCCCTCACCGACGTCGAACTGGAGGTCCACGCCGGAGAAGTGGTCGCCCTGGTGGGCGACAACGGCGCAGGAAAGTCCACGCTGGTCAAGACGATCGCCGGCGTGCACCCCATCGATGAGGGCATCATCGAGTGGGACGGCAAGCCGGTCAGCATCAACAAGCCGCACGACGCCCAGGGACTCGGCGTCGCGACCGTCTACCAGGACCTCGCGCTGTGCGACAACCTCGATGTCGTCGGCAACCTCTATCTCGGCCGTGAGCTGCTGCACCGCGGTGTCATCGACGAGGTCACGATGGAGAAGAACGCCCGCGAGCTGCTGAGCACCCTCTCCATCCGCATCCCGAGCGTGCGCATCCCGATCGCCAGCCTCTCCGGCGGTCAGCGCCAGGTCG
This sequence comes from Streptomyces sp. a15, assembly GCF_059026085.1. Taxonomy (NCBI): domain Bacteria; kingdom Bacillati; phylum Actinomycetota; class Actinomycetes; order Kitasatosporales; family Streptomycetaceae; genus Streptomyces; species Streptomyces sp. A15. The sequence continues at coordinate 63,409 of NZ_JBWLKM010000004.1, forward strand.
TCGCGATCGCCCGCGCGCTGATCGGCGACCCGAAGATCGTCATCCTCGACGAGCCCACCGCCGCCCTGGGCGTCGAGCAGACCGCGCAGGTCCTCGACCTGGTCGAGCGGCTGCGCGAGCGCGACCTCGGCGTCATCCTCATCAGCCACAACATGGCCGACGTGAAGGCGGTCGCGGACACCGTCGCCGTCCTGCGCCTGGGCAAGAACAACGGGTCCTTCCCGGTGAAGGACACCACCCACGAAGAGATCATCGCCGCGATCACCGGGGCCACGGAGAACGCCGTGACCCGTCGTGCCGGGCGTCGCACCACGGAGGCGGCAAAGTGAGCGACACGTCCAAGACCGTGAAGCAGGATCCGGAGCCGGCCTCCCAGGCCACCGTCGCTCCGGCCGACGACCCCACGGCCGCCCCGGTCACCGTCCTCGACCCGCGGCTGCTGATCCGCGAAGAGGGTCTCAAGGGCTACCTGACCGAGTTCAAGCGGAAGATGAAGGGCGGCGAGCTCGGCTCCCTGCCCGTCGTCGTCGGCCTGATCGTCATCTGGACGATCTTCCAGCTGCAGAACGACCGGTTCCTCAGCGCCGACAACCTGTCCAACATCAGCTACTACCTCTCGGCCACCGGCATGCTCGCCATCGGCCTGGTGTTCGTGCTGCTGCTGGGCGAGATCGACCTGTCCGTCGGCTCCGTCAGCGGCCTGGCGTCCACGGTGTTCGCCGTCTTCGTGGTCGACCACGGGGTGAACTCGTGGCTGGCCCTGGTACTGACCGTGATCACCGGCGTCGGCATCGGCGCCCTGCACGGCTGGTTCTTCGCGAGGATCGGCGTTCCGGCCTTCGTGGTGACCCTGGCGGGCTTCCTGGGCTGGAACGGTCTGATGCTGTGGCTGCTCGGTGAGAGCGGCACCATCAACATCCCGGACGAGGGTCCGGTGCACCTGTTCGGCCAGAGCTCGTTCTTCATGGACCAGGCCATCATCGGTGCCTACGTGCTGGCCGGCCTCGGTGTCGCCTCCATGCTCTACGGCTCGCTCATGGACCAGCGCCGCCGTCGTGCCGCCGGTGTGCCCTTCCGGCCCACCAGTGAGATCGCGCTGCGGGTCGGTGCCCTCGCGGTGGCCGCGTTCGTCGCCGCGTACGTGCTGAACTCGTCGGCCGGTGTGTCCAACGCGCTGGTGATCTTCCTCGCGTCGCTGGTGATCGTGGACTTCGTGCTGCGGCGTACGCCGTACGGCCGCAAGGTCTTCGCGGTCGGCGGTGGCATCGAGGCCGCCCGCCGTGCCGGTATCAACGTGTCCATGATCCGTATCACCGTGTTCGCCATCGCCGGTGGCTTCGCGGCGGTCGGCGGCATGTTCTTCGCCGGGCAGACGCAGAGCGCCACGCTGAACGCCGGTGGCGGCAACACGCTGATGCTGGCGATCGCCGCGGCGGTCATCGGTGGCACCAGCCTCTTCGGTGGGCGGGGCACGGTGTGGTCCGCGCTGCTGGGCATGCTGGTCATCCAGTCGATCCAGACGGGTCTGGACCTGCTGAACATGAACACGTCGATCCAGTACATGATCACGGGTGCGGTTCTGCTGGGTGCGGTTGTTATTGACTCCGTCTCGCGTAGGAGTCAGAAGGCTGCGGGTCGCGCGTAGCGCGGAAGCGCCGTCGGGGTGCGGTGTTCTGGCGGCTGACCGGCCGTATGTGGCTGGTCGCGCAGTTCCCCGCGCCCCTGGGGAACCAATGTTGCCCGGCATCGAAAGGTGCCGGGCAACAGTCATGTCGTAGGAGCGCCGCAACTTGGGTACAGCCGATCGCGTGACGTATGACGCACCGCCCGGGCGCGGGTCGCAAAGGCGGAACATTAGACTCGACAAGCCCGGCAACAGCTCTACTGCAAGGAGGCACGGGTGCCGCTGCTGACCCGCATCAGGGGACCGCGTGATCTGGACCGGCTCAGCCTGGAGCAGCTGGACCAGCTGGCCGAGGAGATCCGGAACTTCCTCGTCGACGCCGTCTCCAAGACCGGCGGCCACCTCGGCCCCAACCTCGGTGTGGTCGAGCTCACCATCGCCCTGCACCGGGTGTTCGACTCGCCCAGGGACAAGGTGCTGTGGGACACCGGACACCAGTCCTATGTGCACAAGCTGCTCACCGGCCGTCAGGACTTCTCGAGGCTGAAGATGAAGGGCGGCCTCTCGGGCTACCCCTCGCAGGCCGAGTCCGAGCACGACGTCATCGAGAACAGCCACGCCTCGACGGTCCTCGGCTGGGCCGACGGCATCGCCAAGTCCCACCAGATCCTCAAACGCGACGACCATGTGGTCGCGGTGATCGGTGACGGGGCGCTGACCGGCGGTATGGCCTGGGAGGCGCTCAACAACATCGCGGCCGCCAAGGACCGCCCGCTGGTCATCGTCGTCAACGACAACGAGCGCTCGTACGCGCCGACCATCGGCGGCCTCGCCGACCATCTGGCCACGCTGCGGACGACGGACGGGTACGAGCGGTTCCTCGCCCGCACCAAGGAGGTCCTGGAGCGGACGCCCGTCGTCGGCAGGCCGCTGTACGAGACCCTGCACGGCGCCAAGAAGGGCCTCAAGGACTTCATCGCGCCCCAGGGCATGTTCGAGGACCTCGGCCTGAAGTACGTCGGCCCGATCGACGGCCACGACATCGAGGCCCTGGAGTCCGCGCTGGCCCGTGCCAAGCGCTTCGGCGGCCCGGTCATCGTGCACTGCCTCACCGAGAAGGGCCGCGGCTACCAGCCCGCCCTCCAGGACGAGGCGGACCGCTTCCACGGCATCGGCCCCATCCATCCCGACACGGGACTGCCGGTCAAGGCCTCGGGCGCCGACTGGACCTCCGTCTTCGGCGACGAGATGGTCCAGCTCGGCAAGGAGCGCGAGGACATCGTCGCGATCACCGCGGCGATGCTCCAGCCGGTCGGCCTGAAGAAGTTCGCGGACGCCTTCCCGAACCGCATCTACGACGTCGGCATCGCCGAGCAGCACGCCGCCGTCTCCGCGGCGGGCCTCGCCACGGGCGGTGTGCATCCGGTGTTCGCGGTGTACGCCACATTCCTCAATCGTGCCTTCGACCAGGTCCTCATGGATGTCGCCCTCCACAAGTGCGGTGTGACTTTCGTACTGGACCGGGCCGGTGTCACCGGTACCGACGGTGCCTCCCACAACGGCATGTGGGACATGTCGATCCTCCAGGTCGTGCCGGGGCTGCGGCTGGCCGCGCCGCGCGACGCCGACCAGGTCCGCGCCCAACTGCGCGAGGCCGTCGCCGTCGACGACGCGCCGACCGTGGTCCGCTTCTCCAAGGGTGCAGTCGGCCCCGCCGTACCCGCCGTGGGCCGCGTCGGCGGCATGGATGTGCTGCGCGAGCCCGGCACCGACACCCCGGACGTGCTCCTCGTCTCCGTGGGCGCGCTGGCGCCCATGTGCCTGGAGATCGCGAACCTCCTCGACAAGCAGGGCATCTCCACCACCGTCGTCGACCCGCGCTGGGTCAAGCCCGTCGACGAGGCCATGGCCCCGCTCGCCGAGCGCCACCGCGTGGTCGTCACCGTCGAGGACAACTCCCGCGTCGGCGGTGTCGGTTCCACGATCGCGCAGGCCCTGCGCGACGCCGGAGTCGACGTCCCGCTGCGCGACTTCGGCATCCCGCCGCGCTTCCTCGACCACGCCTCCCGCGCCGAGGTCATGGCGGAGATCGGCCTCACCGCCCCCGACATCGCCCGCCAGGTCACCGGCCTGGTCTCCAGGCTGGACGGCAAGTACGGCAGCACGGCGGCCGAGGTCGACTCGGTGGAGCCCGCGCGCGACTGACACCCCCGAATGGGCCGTTCGTACCACCCTTCACAGTGGTACGAGCGGCCCATTCGCGTGAATCCGCCCGCGTCGGGGCATACGCACTACGCCCCCTCTCGATCATGTCGAGGACGACAAAGCGTGGGAGGTACGCCCGTGAGCAGCACCCTCTTCCGGACGAAGAAGGTCGAGCAGTCCATCCTCGATACCGAGGAGCCAGAGCACGCGCTCAAGAAATCCTTGTCCGCGCTGGATCTGACCGTCTTCGGCGTCGGCGTCATCATCGGCACCGGCATCTTCGTCCTGACCGGCACCGTCGCCAGGAACAATGCCGGTCCCGCCGTCGCCCTGGCCTTCGTGGTGGCCGGGGTGGTCTGCGCGCTCGCCGCGCTCTGCTACGCCGAGTTCGCGTCCACCGTCCCGGTGGCCGGCTCGGCGTACACCTTCTCGTACGCCTCACTCGGTGAACTGCCCGCCTGGATCATCGGCTGGGACCTGGTCCTGGAGTTCGCGCTCGGCACGGCGGTGGTCGCCGTCGGCTGGTCCGGCTACGTCGCCTCGCTGATGGACAACGCCGGGTGGCAGCTGCCGGAGGCGCTCAGCGGCAGAGACGGGGCCGACGGCTTCGGCTTCGACATCCTCGCCGCCGCGCTCGTCCTGGTGCTCACCGCCATCCTGGTGCTCGGCACCAAGCTCTCCGCGCGTGTCACCTCGCTGGTCGTCGCCATCAAGGTGACGGTCGTCCTGACGGTGATCATCGCCGGTGCCTTCTTCATCAAGGGCGACAACTACGACCCGTTCGTCCCGAAGGCGCAGGACGTCCCGGCGGGCGACAGTCTCCAGTCCCCGCTCATCCAGCTGATGTTCGGCTGGGCGCCCTCCAACTTCGGCGTGATGGGCATCTTCACCGCCGCCTCGGTCGTCTTCTTCGCCTTCATCGGGTTCGACGTCGTCGCCACGGCCGCCGAGGAGACCAAGAACCCGCAGCGGGACATGCCCCGCGGCATCATCGGCTCCCTCGTCATCTGCACCACGCTGTACGTCCTGGTGTCGATCGTCGTGACCGGCATGCAGCACTACAGCGAGCTGTCCATCACCGCCCCGCTCGCCGACGCCTTCAAGGCCACCGGACACCCCTGGTACGCGGGCTTCATCAGCTTCGGCGCCGCCGTCGGCCTCACGACCGTCTGCATGATCCTGCTGCTGGGCCAGACCCGCGTCTTCTTCGCGATGAGCCGCGACGGACTGCTGCCCCGCTTCTTCTCGCAGGTCCACCCGCGGTTCAAGACCCCGCACCGGCCGACCATCCTGCTGGGCGTGCTCATCGCGGTCCTCGCCGGCTTCACTCCGCTGAGCGAACTCGCCGAGCTGGTGAACATCGGCACGCTGTTCGCCTTCGTGGTCGTCGCGATCGGCGTGATCATCCTTCGCAGGTCCCGCCCCGACCTGCACCGGGCCTTCCGCACCCCGTGGGTGCCGTTCATCCCGATCCTGTCGGTGTGCGCCTCGCTGTGGCTGATGCTCAACCTGCCCGCCGAGACCTGGTTGCGGTTCGCCATCTGGATGGCGGCCGGTTTCGTCGTGTACTTCCTCTACGGCCGCTCCCACAGCCGTCTGGGCGGGCGGCAGGAGACCGAGGTCGGCCAGGTCGTGAAGCCGCCGAACGGCAGCGAGGGCTAAGCCACCGGCGCTGCGGGCCGCGAGCGCCCGTGCCCTCGGAAACGGAGGCCCGGGCGGGTCGTTCGTCAGGTCGGCCTGACGGTCCGTGGACCTGTCACCTCGGCCCTCAACTCGTCGACCCGACACGGTAGTTCGTGGTCCGTTGTTCCGTCCAGTACCGGGTGGTCAACCGTCGGTGCTGCGGGCCGCGAGCGCCTGGGCCCCTGGAAACGGAGGTCCGGGCGGGTCGTTCGTCAGGTCGGCCTGACGGTGCGTGGACCTGTCACCTCGGCTCCCAACTCGTCGACCCGACACGGTAGTTCGTGGTCCGTTGTTCCGTCCAGCCGGGTGGTCACCCGTCGGTGCTGCGGGCCGCGAGCGCCTGGGCCGCTGGAAGCGGAGGTCCGGGCGGGTCGTTCGTCAGGTCGGCCTGACGGTCCGTGGACCTGCCACCTCGGCCCCCAACTCGCCGAGCTGGCGCCGTAGTTCGTGGTCGGTTGTTCTGTCCAGTACCGGGCGGTCACCCGTCGGTGCTGCGGGCCGCGAGCGCCCGGGCCCTCGGAAGCGGAGGCCCGGGCGGGTCGTTCGTCAGGTCGGCCTGACGGTGCGTGGACCTGCCACCTCGGCCCCCAACTCGCCGACCCGGCGCCGCAGTTCGCGGTCCGCCGTCACGACCAGCACCGGACGGTCACCCGCCTGGCCCGTCAGGGCCACGATGTGGTCGTCCCCGCTCCCCGGCGCGGCTTCCACCCGCACCCCCGGTACCGGCTCCACGCCACGGGCCGCGCCCTCGACGACGAGGACGATCTCCACTGCCCCGGAACGCCCCGGCACCCCGTCCGCCGCCAGCCGGTCCCGCAACCGCTCCGCGGCCCCTCGCCGGTCCCGCCACCACCCGTCGGGCACCGACCCGACGACGTTCGCGGCGTCCACGATCACGAGCAGGGGGGCGTTGTCGTCCATACCGGCCAGGGTCCCACGGCCGATGGGGGACCGGGGTGCCTGTTCAGTCCTCCCGCTCTGTTCAGTCCTCCCGCTTCTCGTCGAAGCTCGCGAAGTACGCCGCCACCATGTCCTCGTCGGCGTGCCCCTGCGCGGCAGCCCGCTCCAGCCGTTCCGCGCTCGCGACCGCCACGTCCAGCCGTACGCCGTTCCGCTCGCCCGCCTGGACGATGAGACGGGCGTCCTTGGCGGCGGTGGCCACCCCGAACTGGGCGGGGGAGAGCCGGTCCTCGAGGACGAGCGCGGCCTTGGCGCGCAGATAGCCCATGTCGAGCGGGCCGCCCGCGATGAGGTCGAAGAAGTTCTGCGGGTCGACGTCGAGGGCCTGGGAGAGGGCCAGCACCTCGCCGGTCGCCGCGGTGGCGGCGATGACCCAGCTGTTGGCCACCAGCTTCAGCCGGGTGGCGGAACCTGCCGCGCCGTCCTCGCCGGTCCACACCGTCCGGGCGCCGACCGCGTCGAAGACCGGCGTCACCGCGGCCCGGCCCTCGTCCGGTCCGGCGGCCAGCACGGTCAGCTGGCCCGCCTCCGCGGGCTGCCGGGTGCCCAGCACCGGCGCGTCGAAGAAGACCAGGTGCTGCTCGCGGGCGAAGTCGGCCAGTTCGCCGATCGCCTCGATGCCCGCGGTCGTCGACTGCGCCCAGGCGACGCCGGGACGCAGGCCGGGCACCGCCGCGCGCATCACGTCCAGGGCGGCGGGACCGTCGTACAGCATGGTCAGGACGACGTCGGCGCCCCGCACCGCCTCGGCGGGGGTGTCGGCGACGTACGCGCCGTCGGCGGCGAGGGGTTCGGCCTTGTCACGGGTGCGGTTCCAGGCCCGGACGGTGTGTCCGGCGCGGACGAGGTTGCGGGCCATCGCGGCCCCCATGATCCCGGTGCCGAGAACGCTCACGGTGCGGGTGTCGGTCATGACGTCAACTTCCTGTCCTCGTACGGTGCCGACTGCTGCCGACCAGCCTGCCCGATCGGGGCGGAAGCCGTCGGGGCGCCTCCCCGCACCCGGGGCCAGGCGGTGTCGGGAAACCCCCTCCGCTTAGAGTGAACCGGTGAACGGCGACTGGCTCCTACGCGGCCGAGACGGCCGCCTCAGTGTGTATCTGCCCGCGGGCGACGCCGTCCTGTGCCGCGCGGAGCGCGGGCCCGGCGGGTCGTGGGAACCCGCCCGCCGGGTGGGCGGCGACCAGAAGCTGCAGCCCGTGCTCGCGGTCGGCCAGGGTGCCGACGGCTACGCCCATCTGGTCTCCTGGCGGCCCACCGCCGCCGGCGAGTGTGGCCTGGTGCACTCCACGCACTTCCGCCCCCGGCTCGCCGCCCTCGACTGGCTGTCGATCGGGCACCCCAACAAGAAGGGCGCCCGCACCGGCACGCCCGCCGTCGCGGTCGACGCGCAGGGCCGCGCCCATGTCTTCGTACGGAACAAGGGCGGCGGCGTGAGCATGGTCGCCCAGAAGGAGAAGGGCGGCTGGGACCCCTGGCGCGACCTCAAGGGGAGCGGCGTACAAGAGGACTTGGCGGCCGTGACGGGGGAGTCCGGACGCGTCGAGCTGTACGCGGCCGTCCCCGGCGGCATCCTGCACTGGCGGCAGGAGAAGCCGGGCGCCCAGCCTGTCCTGGAGGAGACGATCGAGGCCCCGGTGCGGCCCGGCACCCTGCGCGCCCTCGCCACCTCTCCGGAGAGCACGACCCTCTTCTTCGCCGACACCTCCGGCGACCTGTGCGCCTGGCGGCCCGGCGCCAAGCCGGTCACGCTCCTCGCGTCCGCCGGCCCCGGCCCGGTCTCCGCCGTCCGCTGCGAACTCGACGGCCACGACTGCACGTTGATCGCCCAGCGCTCCGCGAGCGGCCGGGTGGCGTTCGCCGCGTACCCCACCGAGCAGGAGTCGGCGGGCGCCTGGTGGACCGAGTCGGGGCCCCAGCTCCCCGCGGACGCCGAGGTGTGCCTGGCCGTCGACGAGGACGACCGGGTCGTCGCGGCGACGCTCTCCCCGTCGAACGGGCAGCTGCTCCTCACCCGCCGCAAGGCGGAGCCGGGCCTGGCGCTGGAGGCCTGGCGGCAGGTGTGAGAGCGAACCCGCAGCCGGCGCCCGTCGTACGCGAACGGCCGGCGGCCGGGCTCCCGGGGTGCACGTGTCCCGCACAGGGTCGCCATGCGTTGTTCACCGAACGCTCATTCTATGATGGGCCAGCTCGGCCCCGCACACGGGTTCGGGACTGGCAGGTCAGCCGGCCGAGCGTCACGGAAGGGGCAGGTCACGTCATGCGGACCAGATCCGGGCGCGCCGCGCCCCGCGGGAGAACGGCCGAGGCCGTCGAGCGCACGGCGGCCGAGGACCACGCGGCGCAGGGCACCGTGGACGGCCGCTGGCTGACCCTCGGCAAGGACGGCCGTCTGACCGCCTACGCCCGCACCCGGGCGGGCCTGCTGCGGTGGACCGAGGTCCGGCCGGGCGGCCCGGCATGGACGGGCCCCGACTTCTTCCCGGTCGCGAACCTGACCCACCTGTACCTCGCCCAGGGCAGCGACACCTACGTCCACTTCCTCGGCCGGCGCGAGGTCGCCAGGGGCGACGGTCCGCCCGCCGTCGACGTGGTGCACGCCGTCCAGTACCAGACCGGCCGCCCCGTCACCGAGTGGCGCTCGCTCGGCAACCCCCACCAGGACCGCGAGAAGGCGGCCCGCTTCGGCGTCCCGGTGGCCGCGGTCGGCACGTCGGGCCGTGTGCACGTCTTCGCGCGCAACGCCGGTCGCGGGGTGATGCTGCGCCGGGAGGCCCCCAGCGGGAAGTGGGAGCCGTGGAAGGACCTCACGGGCAGCGGCGTACGGGACGGACTCGCCGCGGTCGCCCACGACACCGGGCGCATCGAGCTGCTGGCCGGCGGTGAGCAGGCCGCGATGTGGTGGCGCCAGGCCGAGCCCGACGGCGACTTCGGGCCGGAGCCGAACATCCCGGTCCGGGTGGCGCCGGGCACGGCGAGTGTCCTGTCGACCGGGCCCGACCGGGCGACGTACTACTGGGCCGACCCCGACACGGGCGGGCTCGTCGCACACCGTCCCGGCGGCTGGGTGATTCCGCTCGGCGGCGCCCCGGCGGGGGATCCGGTCGCGGTGCTGCGCGCGACGCTCGACGGCTACGACTGCACGCTGCTGGCCCACCGCGATCTCGACGGGCAGGTCATGCTCGCCGCGTTCGGCACCGAGAACGAGCAGGGGGGCGTGTGGTGGTCGCCCACCGGTGAACGCTGCCTGGGCGCTCCGGCGTTGGCGCTCGACGGCCACGGCCGTGTCGTGCTCGCCGTGCTCGGCCAGGACGGAGCGCTGCACATCTCCCGGCAGACTCCCGAGCCGGGGTTCTCGCTGGCCCCGTCGATCCGCGTCTGACGGCCGACAGGGCCCGCGGGGTGTCAGCCGCCGGCCGGTGACTTCTTGGCCGACTCGGGTACGTCCTGGTCCTTGCGCAGCGCCTCCCACAGCTGTTCGGCCTGCGGCTGGGCGGCGACCACCCGGTTGGGGTCCTGCTCGTCGTACTTCACCGGCAGCATGATCGTCTCCATGGCGGCCGGGTCGACCCCGTTCATGCTGCGGCCGAACTCGGCGAGCTGGGTGAGGGAGGCGAGCTCGGAGTCGGTGGTGAGGGACTCGGTGAGCTCGTTGGCGATCTTGAACGTCTTGGTGGGGCTGCCCAGCAGGTCCTGCTGCTTGATCTCGGAGAGCAGGGCGATCATGAACTTCTGCTGGAGGCCGATGCGGCCGAGGTCGCTGCCGTCGCCGTGGCCGTACCGGGTGCGCACGAACTGCAGGGACTCCGTGCCGTTCAGCCGGTGGGTGCCGGAGCCGAGGTCCAGGCCGCTGTTGCTGTCCTTGATCGGTTCATCGAGGGTGACGGTCACGCCGCCGATGGCGTCCACGAGGCCCTTGAAGCCGGCGAAGTCGATCTCCATGTAGTGGTCCATGCGGACCCCGGACATCTGCTCCACGGTCTTGACCACGCAGGCCGGACCGACCTGCGAGTAGATCGAGTTGAACATCACCCGCTGCGCCGAGGACACCTCGGTGCCGTCGGACTTCGCACACGCGGGACGGGTGACCAGGGTGTCGCGCGGGATGCTGACGGCGACGGCCTTCGTACGGCCCTCGGGTATGTGCATCACCAGCGCGGTGTCGGAGCGCGCTCCGGAGACCTTGCCCCCGTCCAGCGCGGCGTTGGCGCCGGCGCGCGAGTCGGAGCCCAGGACCAGGATGTTCTGGCCGGAGGTGGGCAGTTTCTCGGGCCGTTCGCCGCCGATCGCGTCGTTGATGTCGACGCCCTTGATGTTGCCGTCGAGGTCCTGGTAGAGCCAGTAGCCGGTGCCGCCCGCGGCCAGTACGACGGTGACCAGGCCCAGCGCCACCCAGCGGCCCACGCGGCGTCGGCGTGGTGCGGCGGCCCTGCGGCCCGACGGCGCTCGCCTGGATCTGCGGGGGCTGGTGTCCGTCGGGGCATGCGTCATGCCTCGGTCCTCTCTCGCTCAAATGGCTCGTTGCCTGGTCCGTACGTGGGGGGCACGAGTGCGGGGAGAGGGGCCGGGCCGCGCGGCGGTGAACGCCGTGATGTGCCCGAACTATAGACGGCTTTCCGGGTGGGGCGGTGCCGGGTGTCCGTTAACCCGCCCGATTCCGGATGTTCAATGGTTGCACGCGTGGCCGTGTGTTTTGGGTTACTTGTGATTGCTGTTGACAGCTATGTGAACCCACGGTGATGATGTGCCGGACCTGTGAAGGTTAAATCTTAGGTGTGAATGAAACGCCGACGACACAGTCGGCCGGGTGTGGTCGCGGATTCGAGCCGGGGGGCACGAGGGCGGGCGGCCACCATGCTCACCGTCGGCCTCGGCCGGGTGAGGAACGAGGGGGAGTGGCTGAGGTGCTGCGTGCGTCGGGCCGTGAAGGGCGGCGGCGTGACGGCCGTATCTGATCACGTCGTCCAGCAGGCGCCGGGCGCAGCCGTCCGCACCGGGCGGGGCGAGGGTGGACATCCGCGGCCGGCCGCGGCCGAGCCGACGACCCTCACCCCCGAGCACGGCGACGTCTACGTCGAGCCGGGACTCACCCCGCTGGCGGCCCGCGAGGCCAACCGCTCCGCGCTCACCGCCCTGCTCGACACGGCCGGCGTGGCCCACTTCGCCGTCCGCGGCACCTCCGACCACGGCACGGTGATCGCCGTCGCCGAGGAGGACCGGGACCGGGTGCTGGCCGTGGTGTTCCGCGGGCTGAGCCAGTTCCCGGGCCACCTGAGCGTCATCGACCCGGACGCGCCGCGGCCCGCCAAGCCCGTCTCCTCGCGGGACGCCAAGGCCTGGCGCACGGTCAACGGCGCCCGGATCCTGCAGATCAGCTGGTACCGCACCGACCCGGGCCGGCACCTGCTGCTCGGTCACGAGTACGGCTGCGCGATCGAGTTCTGGCAACGGCACGGCACCCACCTGGTCGCGCCCCGCGCCAACCGCGCCACCTGGGCCGTCGCCGTCGACGGGAGGAACGTGCTGGGCGCCGCCCGGCTGTTCAGCCGCTTCGTGTCGGACTGGACCCCGGCCCCGCTCGCGCCCGCCCTGGCCACCCGCCCCGAGTTCCTGGTGCACTGCGCCGACGACATCGCCTTCCCCGTCGACGCCGTCTACACCTGGGTCGACGGCGACGACCCGGCCTGGAAGCAGCGCAAGGCACAGGCCAAGGGCGAGGTCTACCACGCCGAGTCGGCGAGCGACGCCCGCTTCATCAGCCGTGACGAACTGCGCTACTCGGTGCGCTCGATCCACCTGTTCGCGCCGTGGATCCGCAACATCTACATCGTCACCGACGACCAGGTGCCGCCCTGGCTGCGCGAGGACGTGCCCGGGCTGCGCATCGCCACGCACCGGGAGATCTTCCGCAACCCGGCGGACCTGCCGACCTTCAACTCGCACTCGATCGAGAGCCAGTTGCACCACATCGAGGGCCTGGCCGAGCACTTCCTGTACTTCAACGACGACATGTTCATGGGCCGCCCGGTGGCCCCGCACGCCTTCTTCACCCCCACCGGCACGGCGCGCTACTTCCCCTCGCGCAACCGCATCCCGCAGGGACCGGTCGCGGAGACCGACACCCCGGTCGACGCCGCGTGCAAGAACAACCGCGCCCTGCTGCTCGAACGTTTCGGCAGAGTGATCACCCAGCCCATGGAGCACATCCCGTACGCGCTGCGCCGCTCCGCGATGGAGGAGGCCGAACGCGACTTCCCCGAGGCCTGGGCGCGCACCTCGGCCAGCAGGTTCCGGGCGATGACCGACCTGTCGCCGACCTCGTCCTTCGCGCTCTACTACGCGGCGCTGACCGGACGGGCCCAGCCCGGCTCGATGCCCTTCACCTATCTCCAGCTCGCCGTGCCCGACCTCGCCGACCGGCTGCAACGCCTGCTCGACGGACGTGACCAGGACACCTTCTGTCTCAACGACGCCTTCTCCACACCCGAGGACATCGAGGCCCAGCAGGAGCTGCTGGACGGCTTCCTCGATTCCTACTTCCCCACACCCAGCCCCCACGAGCGATGAAACGGAGTTCATGACGTGTCGGACCCGACGTCCATGAGCTCCGCAGCCCAGGTCTACAAACGGTTCGTCCCCCAGCCGGTACGCGCCGCCGCGACCACCACGGTGCCGGTGGGCGTACGACGCAAGGTCAAGCGACAGCTGGCCCGGACCCTCGGCCGGCGCGAGGCACGGCTGCACCGCCGTGCCCTGCGCCGGGTGCGCAAGGCGGAGTTCGGCCGCTCCGAACGCCGTACCAAGGCGCCCGACGGCAGGCTCGGCCACGTCCACACCGGACTCACCGTCGACCTGGCCCGCCGGCTCGACCACGACCTGGTCACCCACGCCCTCGACACCGCCGACATCCCCTGGTTCGCCGTACCCGCGCTCGACGACCGCCGCATCTGCCTGGCCGTCGACCAGCAGGACAAGGGCGCCGTCCGCCGGGTGCTACGCGCGTTGCTGGAGGAACACACCGGCTATGTGGTCTCCGTGTCCCCGGCGCAGAACGACACCTCGGACCTCCCGGGCAGCCATGTGAAGGCGTGGAAGCACTACGCCAAGGCCAAGGTCATCCGCCTGACCTGGCTGCGCACCGACCCCACCGAGCACCTGTGGACCGGCGAGGACCAGGGCATCGAGATCGAGTTCTGGACCACCGACACGAAACTGCCCCAGGAACGCCTCGTCGGCCCCCGCCCCAACCGGGTCCAGCGATCCGTGCCCAGCGACGCGCCCGGCGTCGAGATCGGCATCGACCGGCTGTGCGGCTACGCCGACATCGACGGTGACCTGGAGCCGACGATCACCCTGGAGACCTTCGACGTCCTGCGCCTCGAAGAGATCACCTTCCCCGTCGACGCGGTCCTGCTGTGGCAGCACCCGACCCCCTGGGGCGAGGAACTGCTGCGCGCCGCGCTGCGCTCCCTGCACCAGTACGCCCCCTGGGTGGACGTCGTCCACGTGGTCGCCGAGGCCGAGCCGCCCGCCTGGCTGAAGGCCGGCGACCGGCTCACCGTGGTCCGCGCCCGGCCGGGCGCCGAGTGGTACCTGCACCAACTGCCCGACCTCGCCGAGCACTTCCTGCTGCTGCGCCCCGGCGCCCTGTTCGGCCGGCCGGTCCGCCCCTTCGACTACTTCACGCCGACCGGCTCGACCCGCCCCCGGCGCGGCCCCTGGAACGCCCAGGAGTCCTTCGCGCCGTGGACCCGCGCCGCGTACTCCGCCACCGGCCGGGTCGCCTCCCACGGCTACGCGCACGGCCCGCAGCCGCACCGCGTCAAGACCCTCGCCCGGCTCGCCGACAGCGGGGCCGCCCCGCTGCCCCTCGACGACGGGCAGCGGCTGCCCGTCGTCCCCGGCACTCACCCCGTGGACGGCATGGTCCACCACGTCGGGCACACCGCCGGACTCGCCGAACCCTCCGGGGAGGCGTCCGTGACGCTGCACGGCGCGCTGCCCGGCATCGCCTCCCACCTCACCCGGCTCCTCGTCCGCCGCGACACCCAGCAGATCCAGTTCCTCGGGCTCGGCACGGAAGAGGCGCGCACCCGGGGCGGCACCAAGGCGGTCGTGCGGTTCCTGCGCCGCTACCTCCCCGTCCCGAGCGTCTTCGAGCAGGACGCCTCCCACCCCTCCCACTCCTCGGACAAGGCGGACCACCGGCCGTGAGCATGGGCAACCCCGAGGCAACCGCCGCGGTCGGGGCGTACCGCACCCTGATCCCCGCCGGGCTCAGACGCCGTATCGCGCGCCGGGTCCCGATCCGGCTGCGCATGGCGCTCAAGCACCTGCTGCGCCGGCTGCACGCCCTCGGCCTGGTGATCCGCGTGGTCCGCGGCATCCGGGCCCGCCGCCGCTGGCCGCACCTGTTCGGACCGGGCGAGCGGCTCGCCGCGCTCGCCGGACACAGCGCCCGGATCGCCCTGGTCCGGCCGACCGTCTCGCCGCTCGGGCTGCGCGAGGCCAACCTCGAACTCGTCGTCACCGCCCTGGAGAAGGCAGGCGTCGACTACTTCGCGATCCGCGGCACCTCCGACTTCCGCTCCTGCCTCGCCGTCGCCGAGGGCGACCGGGACCGGGTCGCCGAGGCGTTGCGGCGCTGCGCCGAGCACAGCCCCGTCTACCTGCGCGCCTGCCGGGGCGAGGCCGCCCAGGGGCGGACGGCGCTGGCCGGCTCCCGGCCCGGCCGCCACCTCGCCGACACGGCCGCCGTGCTGCGCGTCGGCATGATGTGGAGCGACCCGGCCGGCTCCCTGCTGCTGGGCCTGGAACACGGCTGCGACATCGAGTTCTGGCGGCCCGAGGAGGGACGCCTGCGGGCCCCGCGGCCCAACCGCGTCACCGAGGACGTCGCCCTCGACGAACCCCGGGTCACCGTCCCGGTCAGCCGCCTCACGGGTTTCGCCGCCCTGCACACCCGCCGCACCCGCTCGGTGCGCACCATCCGGCCGTGCGCCGACCCACTGCCCGAGGACGTACGGTTCCCCATCGACGTCGTCTACACCTGGGTCGACGGCAGCGACCCCGCCTGGCAGCACCGACGCGGCGGCTACGGCGAGGGCGGCTACCACACCGAGTCCGCCAACGCGGCCCGCTACATCAGCCGCGACGAACTGCGCTACTCGCTGCGCGCGCTGGAGCAGAACGCCCCCTGGGTGCGCCACGTCTTCCTGGTGACGGACCGACAGCGCCCTGTCTGGCTCAACGACAGCCACCCGCGCGTCACGGTCGTCGACCACACACAGATCTTCGAGGACCCGGCCGCGCTGCCCACCTTCAACTCGCACGCGATCGAGAGCCGGCTGCACCACATCAAGGGCCTGGCCGAGCACTTCCTGTACTTCAACGACGACATGTTCCTCGGCAGCCCGGTCACCCCCGGCGACTTCTTCCTGTCCAACGGCATGACCCGCACCTTCTTCTCGCCGTCCCAGGTGCCCCGCTGGGACCCGAGCCCCGTGGACCGCCCCGTCGACGCGGCCGGCAAGAACAACCGGCGGCTCCTCCAGGAGCACTTCGGCACCGCCATCGTGCAGAAGCTGCGGCACGCCCCCTACGCGCTGCGCCGCAGCGTCCTCCAGGAGATCGAGCACACCTTCGCCGACGAGCACCTACGCACCTCGCGCAGCCGGTTCCGCAGCGCCAGCGACATCTCCATCCCCTCCTCGCTGTACCACTACTACGCCTACTTCACCGGCCGGGCCGTGCCCTCGAACATCAGCTTCGCCTACCTCGACCTCGCCAGACCGGAGATCCAGCGCCGGCTCGGCATCCTGCTCGCCCGCCGCAACCGGCAGGCGTTCTGCATCAACGACACCCTCTCCGACGGCCACGACACCGACCGCCAGACGGCGATGCTCCGCCGCTTCCTGGAGTCCTACTACCCCGTGCCGAGCCCCTTCGAATGGAAGGACGGACGGAAGGAGCGTGAGGTCCGGTGAAGATCTCCTTCCTGATCAACAACATCTACGGCATCGGCGGCACCAACCGCACCGTCATCAATCTCGCCGAGGCGCTCGCCGTCCGCCACGAGGTGGAGATCGTCTCGGTGTTCCGGCGTGCCACCGCCACCAAGTTCGAGATCTCCCCGCGCATCACCGTCCGCGCCCTGGTCGACCTGCGCCCCGGCTCCGCCGACCGCGACGCCGCCGGCAGCGACGAACCGAGCGAAGTGGTGCCGCGCCAGGAGGAGTTCTACGCCCAGTACAGCCGGTTCACCGACGGCCGCATCATCCGTGACCTGGAGAAGACGACCGCCGACGTCGTCGTCGGCACCCGGCCCAGCCTCAACCTCTTCGTCGCCGCCCACACCCGCGACGGCGCCCTGCGCGTCGCCCAGGAGCACATGACCCACCTGGCCATCCCGCCGGCGGTGCGCGCGGAGATGGCCCGGGTCTACCCGCGTTTGGACGCCATCACGACCGTCACCGAGGCCGACGCCCGCTCCTTCATGGAGAACACCCCGATCCCCGGCATCCCCGTCGTCGGCATCCCCAACAGCGTGCCCGAGCCGGCCGTCGCCCCCTCCGACGGCACCCGCAGGGTCGTGGTCAGCGCCGGCCGCATGCACCAGATCAAGCGGTACGACCTCCTCATCCGCGCCTTCTCCACCCTGGCCGAGGAGTTCCCCGACTGGCAGCTGCGCATCTACGGCGACGGCGGCGAGGCCGGCAAGCTGCGCACCCTCGTCACCGAACTCGGCCTGACCGGGCGGGCGTTGCTCATGGGCGGCTTCTCCCCGATCGAGTCGGAGTGGGCCAAGGGCTCCATCGCGGCCGTCACCTCCAGCGCCGAGTCCTTCGGCATGACCCTGGTCGAGGCGATGCGCTGCGGCCTGCCCGTGGTCTCCACCGACTGTCCCGTCGGCCCCCGCGAGATCCTGCGCGACGGCGAGGACGGCTTCCTGGTGCCCAACGGCGAGGTCGAGGGCATCGCCTGGGGCCTGCGCCGCCTCATGGCCGACGAGCCGCTGCGCCGCACCATGGGCGCCGCCGCCCTGCGCAACGCCGCCCGCTACGACCCGGCCGCCGTGGCCGACCGCTACCTGGAGCTCTTCGAGGACGCCGCCCGCCGCCGCGCCGCCGCCCAGCGCGGCTACCGCGCACCCGCCGCGGGCCGCAGGACCGGCGCCGACCAGCTCACCGTGGAGCCGGTCGCCCTCGGCGCGACCGTCGTCGACGTCACCGCCGACGACGCGGGCTGGCTGCGGTTCAGCGCCGACGGGCCCGCCGAGGGCCGCCGCCGCTGGCAGTTCGTCCTGCGTCACAAGCCCGTCGACGGCGTACGCCGCCCCGACCTGCCCCTGCGCACCTCGCGCAAGGACCTCGACAACGGCGGAACCCACTACAGCGCCGTCCTCACCCCGTCGGCCCTCGACGAACTCGGCGACGGACGCTGGCAGGTGACCATGGGCGCCCCCAAGACGTCCCACGTCCACATGAAGGCCGGCGTCCGCGACACCCGCGCCCTCATCGACGCCCGCGCCCGTCTGATCGCCCGCCCGCCGTCCGGCCCCATCGGCTGGAACCTTCCCTACGCCCAGCCGAACGGCCGGCTGATGCTGCGCACGGTCCTGCGCGAGGAACACGCCGAGTGCACCGGCGTCGACGTCGGCGACGGCGCCGTCACCCTGCGCGGTGTGCTCTGCGGCGGACGCCGGATCGAGGCCGGCGCGCTGTTCATCGTCAGCCGCCGCGGCCGGCACCGACAGAGCTTCTCCGTGCCCGTGCAGGTCACCGGCCGCCAGGCGTTCCGGGCCGAGGCACCCCTGCGCAGAGTCGTCGACCACCGCCTGGAACGCTGGGAGGACTGGGACTGGTGGCTGCAGCCCGACCCCTTCGACCGGCGCAAGGTGCGCGTGTGCCATGTGCTGGAGGACTTCCCCGACGTCAAGGGCGCGTACGTCTACCCGTCCGTCCCGCTGGTCGGCGACGAGCCCTCGGCGTACGCGGTGGTCCACCCGGCCCGGCCCGTGTGGGTGCGGCCGTACTGCTCGGCCTCGGGGGCGATGGCCATGAACGTGGTCGACCGATGAACGCGACCCGCACCGACGAGACGGCCGGAAGGGCCCGATGAACACGACGACCCAGATGACCACGACGCCCGGCCGAGGAGGCCCGATGACCGCCGTGACCCGAACCGTCCTCCATGTCGTCGCGCACCAGGACGACGACCTGTACTTCATGAACCCCGACCTGGTCCGCTCCCTCCAGGACGGCGACCGGATCGCCACGGTGGTCCTCACCGCGGGCGAGGGCGACGGCATCAACGTCGACACCAACGAGCCCCAACGGCGCGCGGTAGCGCCGGACTTCGCCCGCTACAGCACCGAGCGGGGCTGCGGACTGCGCTCCGCGTACGCCCGCATGGCCACCGGCAACCGCGACCATCCCTGGCAGCGCGAGCCCGTGGACCTGGTGCCCGGGTTCGCCACGGAGCGGTTCACGCTCGTCGGCCACGACCAGGTGAGCCTGTACTTCCTCCAGCTGCACATGGGCGCGCCCACCGAGCGCGGCACCCGCACCCGGCTCCACGAACTCTGGGAGGGCGCCCTGCGCACCCAGGCCACGCTCCCGGTGCACGGCTGCACCGTGGGCGAGGTCCAGCACGTCACCCGCGAGCAGGTGATCGGCGGACTGGCCGCCCTGCTCGGACACCTCCGGCCGACCACGGTGCGCACGATGGACCCCGACCCCGAACACGACGGCGGGCGACCGGAGTTCGTGTGCTCGGACCACGTCGACCACACCACCACCGCCCAGTTCGCGCTCGCCGCCCTGGCCCGGCACCGCGAGGCCGGCCACAACCCGGTCGTCGAGCACTACCGCGCCTACGCCAACCGCTTCTGGGGCTACAACCTGGACTCGACCGCGGCCACCGAGAAGGCCGAGTACCTGGCGACGTACGCCGGTCTCGACGCCCCCACCGTCTGCCCGCACGGCACCTGCCAGACCTGCGGCGACCGGCAGCTGGGGCCCGACCCGTTCCGCAGCACGCACATGATGAGCGCCGCCTACCGCTACTCGCCGACCACGAACTGGCTGCGGCTGGGACCGGGCGGACGGCTCAACGCCTTCGGGGTACTGGCCGGCCGCCTCGCCTTCTGGACGGAGACCGGCCCGGGCAGCGGCGAGTGGAAGGGGCCCTACGTCCTGGGCGACGGCTGGATCGCGCCCACGCTCGCCGTGACCGGGCTGCCCGGCGGCCCGGCCGAGCTGGTCGGCCTGCGCCGGCAGCACGTGGTGGGTGGCGGAGTGACCGTCGACGTCGTGCACACGGCCCAGGACCCCGGCGGCGACGGCTTCAACGGCTGGCAGTCCCTGGAGAACCCCGACTGGGCGAACGGCGACGGCCGCCGCCAGCGCGAGGCGGGCGTGCCCTCGGCCGCCGTCGACGCGGCCGGCCGGCTGCATGTCTTCGTCCGCAACTTCGACCAGGGCATCAGCCTCCGCCGCCGGGACAGCGACGGCGGCTGGGCCCCGTGGGAGAACCTCGGCGGCAGCTTCGTCCAGGACGCGGGCACCGCCCTGACCACCGAGCGCGGCACCGTCGAGCTGTACGTGCCGGGGAAGAACTCGGTGTGGCGCTGGCACCAGACCGAGCCCGGCGGTGCCTTCCTCCTCGACGACACCCTCAAGACCGGCCGGCCGGCGACCGGCGGGATCACCGCCGTCGACTCGGGCGGCGGCCGCACCTGCCTCTACTTCCGGGAGGCCGGTACCCAGCAGGTCATGGCCTACCGCCAGCACGCCGACGGCCGCTGGCCCGGTTCCGGCGCCGGAGTCGGCGGCCACGGCGGCACGGGCGCCGTCGCCGCGCTGTGGGCGCCCGAACGCGGCGCCCGCGAGGCCTTCCTGGCCCACCGCGGCAGCCGCGGCCGGCTCGTCGTCTCGCTGCCCGACCGGGACAAGGACGTCTCCGGCACGCACTGGCACGAGTCCGGCGAGATGGTCGCCCACGCCCCGGCGATGGCGTACGACGCGACGGGCGCGCTGGTCGTCGCCGTCATCGGGACGGACGGGAAACTGCACACCCGCCGCCAGCTCGCGCCGACGGCGGGCAGTCCGCTGGGACCCTGGCGTCCCTGACACGATCGCTCCACCATCCGACACGGAAAGCGAGTACACGCATGGCAGTTGGACGAAGAGTGTTCCTGGGCGGCTTCACCGCGGGCGCGGTGACCGTCGCGGTCGGCGGCGCGGAGACGGCGGCGGCCGCGGCGGGGTACACGGACTACGCCTCGCCGGCCAACTTCTGGAGCACGTCCACCACGGACCCCACGGTGGCCATCAACCTGGCGGCCACCTCGGGGCCCGCGACGGCGCTCAACGTGACCTCGAAGAACCCGCAGACCTCGGCCATGAACCTGACCGGTACGGAGACCGGCCGCGGGACCCTGAAGATCTCCCATGTGGGGTACGCCGACGGCTCGGACCCCGGCTCCTCCGCCCTGTCGATCGACCTGCTGACGGCGGGCACCGCCGCGCAGGGCATCTTCCTCACCTCGACCAACGGCCCGACCACGGGCGCCCTGATGGTGCTGCGGAACACCCCGGGCCGGGACGACTTCGTCGTCAAGGGCAACGGCCTGACCGGCATCAACATAAGCCGCGGGGACAAGCCCCTGTCCCAGCTCCACGTGGTCCAGGGGGCCGACGCGCCCTCGGCCATCCTCGCCGAGGGCGCGGTGCGGCTCGCGGACGTCGACGCGGAACCGACCAACGCGCCCGCCACGGCCGGCGGCGGCTCCCTCTACGCCCAGGACGGCAAGCTGTACTGGAAGGGCGTCGGCGGTACGCCCACCCGGCTGGCGTGAGGGAGGACGAGCGTGCAACTGACCCCCGAGCAACTCGTGTCCGAGTTCCACGACGCCGTCATGGAGCTGTACTTCGCCCGTAAGCGCATCAACGCCCTGGAGGCGGAGAACACCGAACTGAGGGCACGGCTCGCCGCGGCCGAAGAGAACGACTCCACCGAATGACAAGAGGGCCTCCGCCAAAGGCGGAGGCCCTCTTCACACAGGCACTTCACACAGACGCTGTCACGCCGGAACCGACGCCACGCCCGGAGTCAGGAACCGCTTCCCGGTCACGCGCTCGGAGACACCCTCGCGGTCCAGGTACGGCGTGATGCCGCCCAGGTGGAAGGGCCAGCCGGCGCCCGTGATCAGGCAGAGGTCGATGTCCTGGGCCTCGGCGACGACGCCCTCGTCGAGCATGAGCCCGATCTCCTGCGCCACCGCGTCCAGGACGCGGTCACGGACCTGCTCCTCCGTCAGGACCACATCGCCCTGCTTGAGCAGCGCGGCGACCTCCGGGTCGAGCTCCGGCTTCCCGGAGTCGTACACATAGAAGCCGCGCTTGCCCGCCTTGACGACGGCAGCGAGGTTCGGGGAGACCGTGAAGCGGTCCGGGAAGGCCCGGTTGAGGGTCTCGGACACGTGCAGACCGATCGCGGGACCGACCAGCTCCAGGAGCACCAGCGGCGACATCGGCAAACCGAGCGGCTCGACGGCCTTCTCGGCGACCTCGACCGACGTGCCCTCGTCGATGACGTTCTGGATCTCGCCCATGAAGCGGGTGAGGATGCGGTTCACGACGAACGCCGGGGCGTCCTTCACCAGAACCGCGGTCTTCTTCAGCTTCTTGGCGACACCGAACGCGGTGGCGAGGGAGGCGTCGTCGGTCTGCTCGCCGCGGACGATCTCCAGCAGCGGGAGAATCGCGACCGGGTTGAAGAAGTGGAAGCCCACGACCCGCTCGGGGTTCTTCAGCTTCGAGGCCATCTCGGTGACCGACAGCGAGGAGGTGTTGGTGGCGAGGACCGCATGCGCCGGGGCGACCGCCTCGACCTCCGCGAACACCTGCTGCTTGACCCCGATCTCCTCGAACACGGCCTCGATGATGAAGTCCGCGTCGGAGAAGCCCTCGGCCTTGTCCAGCACACCGGTCACCAGCGCCTTGAGGCGGTTGGCCTTGTCCTGGTTGATACGGCCCTTGCCGAGCAGCTTGTCGATCTCGGCGTGGACGTAGCCCACACCCTTGTCGACGCGCTCCTGGTCGATGTCGGTCAGCACGACCGGCACCTCCAGGCGGCGCAGGAACAGCAGCGCGAGCTGCGAGGCCATGAGGCCCGCGCCCACGACGCCCACCTTCGTCACCGGACGCGCCAGGTTCTTGTCCGGCGCACCCGCCGGGCGCTTGGCGCGCTTCTGGACGAGGTTGAACGCGTAGATACCGGCGCGCAGTTCGCCGCCCATGATCAGGTCGGCGAGCGCCTTGTCCTCGGCGTCGTAGCCCTGCTGGAGGTCGCCGTTCTTGGCGGCGGCGATGATGTCGAGGGCGCGGTAGGCGGCCGGAGCCGCCCCGTGCACCTTGCTGTCCGCGATGAACCGGCCCTTGGCGACGGCCTGGTCCCAGGCCTCGCCGCGGTCGATCACCGGACGCTCGACCTCGACGTCGCCCTTGAGGACGTTGGCCGTCCAGAGCAGCGACTGCTCCAGGAAGTCGGCGCCCTCGAAGATCGCGTCGGCGATACCGAGGTCGAAGACCTGCTGACCCTTGAGCTGCTTGTTCTGGTTGAGCGAGTTCTCGATGATCACCGAGACGGCCTTGTCGGCACCGATCAGGTTCGGCAGCAGGGTGCAGCCGCCCCAGCCCGGGACCAGACCGAGGAAGACCTCGGGGAGCGAGAAGGCGGCGATCGCCTTCGACACCGTGCGGTACTTGCAGTGCAGGCCGACCTCGACGCCGCCGCCCATGGCCGCGCCGTTGTAGTACGCGAAGGTCGGCACGGCGAGGGCCGACAGCCGCTTGAAGACCTCGTGACCGCCCTTGCCGATGGCGAGCGCGTCGTCGTGGTTCTTCAGGAGCTCGACGCCCTTGAGGTCCGCGCCGACCGCGAAGATGAACGGCTTGCCGGTGATGCCGACACCGACGATCTCGCCGGCCGCGGCCTCCTTCTCGACCTGGTCGACGGCGGTGTTGAGGTTCGCCAGCGAGGCCGGGCCGAAGGTGGTCGGCTTGGTGTGGTCCAGGCCGTTGTCAAGGGTGATGAGCGCGAAACGGCCCGCACCGAACGGCAGGTCGAGGTGGCGTACGTGCGCGGACGTCACGACCTCGTCGGGGAACAGCTCGGCCGCGCCCTTCAGGAGTTCAGCGGTGCTCACTTGTCGCCTCCGGCGTCCTTGTGGTGCGGGTTCTCCCAGATGACCGTGGCGCCCATGCCGAAGCCGACGCACATGGTGGTGAGGCCGTAACGGACCTCCGGCTGCTCCTCGAACTGGCGGGCCAGCTGCGTCATCAGCCGGACGCCGGAGGAGGCCAGCGGGTGACCGTAGGCGATCGCGCCGCCGTACTGGTTGACGCGCGCGTCGTCGTCCGCGATGCCGTAGTGGTCGAGGAAGGCCAGGACCTGGACGGCGAAGGCCTCGTTGATCTCGAAGAGGTTGATGTCCTCGATGGCCAGGCCCGCCTTGGCGAGGGCCTTCTCGGTGGCCGGGATCGGGCCGTAGCCCATGACCTCGGGCTCGACGCCCGCGAAGGCGTACGAGACCAGGCGCATCTTGACCGGCAGGTTGTTCTCGCGGGCGAAGTCCTCGCTCGCGATGAGGGAGGCGGTCGCACCGTCGTTCAGACCGGCCGCGTTGCCGGCGGTGACCCGGCCGTGCACACGGAACGGCGTCTTCAGACCGGCCAGGTTCTCCAGCGTGGTGCCCGGGCGCATCGGCTCGTCGGCGGTGACCAGGCCCCAGCCCGTCTCACCGGCCTCCGGGTTCGTCCGGCGTACGGAGATCGGCACCAGGTCGGCCTGGATCTTGCCGTTGGCGTACGCCTTGGCGGCCTTCTCCTGTGAGCGCACCGCGTACTCGTCGGCGCGCAGCTTGGTGATGTGCGGGTAGCGGTCGTGCAGGTTCTCGGCGGTCATGCCCATGAACAGGGCGGACTCGTCGACCAGCTTCTCGCTGACGAACCGCGGGTTCGGGTCCACGCCCTCGCCCATGGGGTGGCGGCCCATGTGCTCGACACCACCGGCGACGGCGACGTCGTACGCGCCGAAGGCGACACTGCCCGCGACCGAGGTCACGGCGGTCAGCGCACCGGCGCACATGCGGTCGATGGAGTAGCCGGGGACCGACTGGGGGAGACAGGCGAGGATGCCCGCGGTGCGGCCGAGGGTCAGGCCCTGGTCGCCGATCTGCGTGGTCGCGGCGATGGCGACCTCGTCGATCTTCTTCGGGTCGAGACCGGGGTTGCGCCGCAGCAGCTCCCGGATCGCCTTCACGACGAGGTCGTCGGCACGGGTCTCGTGGTAGATGCCCTTCGGGCCCGCCTTGCCGAACGGGGTACGGACGCCGTCTACGAAGACGACGTCCCTGACGGTACGAGGCACGATGGCTCTCCTCCAGAATGCGGGACGGCTCTACTGCTGCGATGCGCTGAGCGCGCGCTCAGAACCCATGCTACTTGTGGGTAACCAGGCTGCCCAGTCCCCCCGCCCCAAGCGGTGAAGGTCACACCTTCGGCGGAGCCGTGGATCCCCGCGGAGTCAGCACCGGAGTCGGCACCTGATGCGACCCGGGCCCGTCTCCCGTGATCACCCCGAACAGCGTCCGCGCCGCCTCCGCGCCGAATCCGTGCACGTCGTGGCTCATCGCGGAGAGGGGCGGATGCGTGATCCGGCACAGCTGGGAGTCGTCCCAGGCGAGCAGGGACACGTCGTCCGGCACGCTCAGCCCCATCTCCGCCGCCACCGCCAGCCCGGCCACCGCCATGATGTCGTTGTCGTACACGATGGCCGTCGGCCGGTCGGGGGCCGCCGCCGTCAGCAGCGACCGTGTCGCCCGCGCCCCCGCCTCGCCGGAGTAGTCCGTGGCCACCTGCCAGGCCCCGGCCAGTTCCAGGGCGCGGGCCGCCTCGTCGAAGGCGGCGGTCCGCATGGAGGTGTGCCCGAGGGCCGCCGCACCCCCCACCCGGGCGATCCGCCGGTGCCCGAGCGCGGCGAGATAGCGCACCGCCTCCGTCACCGCGGTGGCGTCCTCGGTCCACACGGAGGTGAGGCTGCCCGTCAGCGACGGATGCCCGACCGCGACCACCGGCATCCCGAGCCGCTCGACCGTCGCCACCCGGGGATCGTCCGCGCGGAAGTCCACGAGGATCGACCCGCCGATCTGCCGCCCCCGCCACCAGGACTCCTGCAGCCCGACCTCCTCCTCCAGACTCCGTACGAGCCTCAGCAGCAGCGAGCAGGAGTGCTCGGTCAGAACACTCTCCACCCCCGAGACGAACTCCATGTAGAAGGGTTCGAGCCCGAGCAGCCGGGCCGGCCGGCAGATCGCCAGCCCCACCACGTCCACCCGCGATCCGGCCAGTGTCCGAGCGGTCGGGCTCGGCGCCCACCCCAGCTCCCGCGCGGCCCGGAAGATCCGGTCCCGGGTCGCCTCCGACAGCCCCGGCTTCTGGTTGAAGGCGAGCGACACGGCACCCTTGGACACGCCGGCGCGCGCGGCGACCTCCTTGATGGTGATGCGGGGGGTCGGCGTTGCCGTCATCGGCCGGTCTCCATGCAGTACAGGGCTGAACGTGCCTTCTCGGCATCCGGAGTCTGCCAGCCGCGCACCCCGATGGTGACCCGTTCGCCGGGCAGCAGCGTGACCAGTCCCCGCTCGGCCCGCGCCGCCGGCTCCAGCCGGTCGGCCTGCAACAGCAGATCCCGTACGAGGGTGCCGGCCGTCACCTCGATCCCGCCCGGCACGATCTCCACCTCGAACTCCGGGCGCGGATACGGCACTTCGTGGTCCGGCACCGGGAAGTACAGGGCACGCAGCCCTCCCCCACTCTCGACTTCGCTCGAGCGGGGGGACCCCCATGCGTCCGCGACGAGGAACTCCTTGGGCCCGACGGGCTCCAGCTCGCGCGGGACGCCGATGTCGGCGACGGACCGTCTCCCGGCGGTGAACCGAACGCGGGACGACCCGATCACGCCACCCTCGACGGACATCCGACGCAGCGTCAGCGCACCGGACCATTCCTCCGCCGACTGGTTCACGGCGGCCAACACCACTGAAGAGCCGCGCACTTGAAGCGTGAGCAGCCGGTCCGCGTACACCCGCCGCAGCTCGTGGTACAGCGGCTTCTCCCGCCCGTCCCCGTCGATCGCCGCCCACGAGGTCACCGGCCAGCAGTCGTTGAGCTGCCACACGACCGTTCCCGCGCACACCGGCCAGTGCGAGCGCCAGTGCTCGATCCCGGCGGCGACCGCCCGCGCCTGATTGACCTGCATCAGGTAGTGCCAGCGGTCGAAGTCGCCCTCGGGCACGGCGAAATGGCGCGCCAGGCCCCGCTCCAGCTTGCCGTTGCCGTCGTCCGCCTTCTGGTGGTGCAGCATGCCGGGGGAGTCGGACGCGAGCTCCTCGCCCGGCAGCGCCCGCCGCAGCGTGGCGTACGCGGGCGGCCCCTGCCAGCCGAACTCGGCGACGAACCGGGGCACGTTCGCGCGGTACTCCGCGTAGTCCTCCCGGTTCCACACCTCCCACGAGTGATGCGTACCGTGCGCCGGATCGTTCGGATGCCGGTCCCACGATCCCGACCAGGGGCTGCCCGCCGTATACGGCCGGGTCGGATCCAACTCGGCCACCACGCGCGGCAGTACGCCCAGGTAGTACCCCTCGCCCCAGGAGTCCCCGGCCAGCCGCTCCTCCCAGCCCCAGTCCCGGAACCCCCACAGGTTCTCGTTGTTGCCGTTCCACAGCACCAGCGAGGGATGCGGCATCAGCCGTACGACGTTCTCGCGCGCCTCCGCCTCGACCTCGCCCCGCAGCGGCTGCTCCTCCGGGTAGGCGGCGCACGCGAAGGGGAAGTCCTGCCAGACCAGCAGCCCGAACTCGTCGCAGGCGTCGTAGAATTCCTCGCTCTCGTAGATCCCCCCGCCCCACACCCGCACGAGGTCCACACCGGCGTCGGCCGCCTGCCGCAGCCGCTCCCGGTACCGGTCCCGGCCGATCCGGGACGGGAACACGTCGTCCGGAATCCAGTTCACGCCGCGCGCGAAGAGCCGCTCGCCGTTGACGACGAAGGTGAACCCGCTGCCGTGCGCGTCGGGCCGCCGGTCCAGCTCGACGGTCCGGAAGCCGATCCGGCGCCGCCACCCGTCCAGCGCGCGGTCCTCGTGCACAAGCGTCAACTCGACGTCGTACAAAGGCTGTTCGCCATACCCGCGTGGCCACCACAACCGCACGTCCGGCACGTCCAGTCGTACGACCCCCCGCGTCCCGTCGATCCGGGCACGCGCCCGCACGCCGCCGACCGTGGCCTCCACGGACAGCTCGGCCTCGACCCGGGAGCGCTCGACGTCCACGTGCAGCTCGACCCGCCCCCGGCCGTCCTCGACGGTCACCAGCGGCCGCACCCGGGCCACCCGGGCCGTCGACCAGCGCTCCAGCCGGACCGGCCGCCAGATCCCGGCCGTGACCAGGGCCGGCCCCCAGTCCCAGCCGAAGGAGCAGGCCATCTTGCGGATGTACTGATACGGCTCGGCGTACGCGGCGGGCCGCTCGCCCAGCGTCCCGCGCACCGCCTCCGCCTCGGCGTACGCGGAGCCGAACCGCACCGAAAGACGCCCGCCGAGCCCGGTCACGTCGAAGCGGTACGAGCGGTGCATGTTCCTCGTGCGGCCCAGGAGCCTGCCGTCGAGGCGGATCTCGGCCGCGGTGTCGAGACCGTCGAAGACGAGGTCGGTCTGCTCGTGCCCGTTCGTCGCCGC
Organism: Streptomyces sp. a15; assembly: GCF_059026085.1. Lineage (NCBI taxonomy): Bacteria > Bacillati > Actinomycetota > Actinomycetes > Kitasatosporales > Streptomycetaceae > Streptomyces > Streptomyces sp. A15. The sequence continues at coordinate 91,685 of NZ_JBWLKM010000004.1, forward strand.
GAGCTGCGTCTCGTACGTCCACTCGCGCCGCCCCACCCAGGCCACCTCGACCTCGTCGCGCCCGAGAAAGGGATCCGGGATCACCCCCGCCGCCAGCAGGTCGGTGTGCACACAGCCCGGCACCGAGGCCGGCAACGCGGAGCCCTCGTGGCGCAGGATCCAGCCCTCGGTGAGCGGTGTGGCCTCCAGCATGCGCGCTCCTAAACCGTTTCAGCCGTGTACGCGGTCCCATGTTTGCAGCCTTGGCGAAATAGGGACTTTACCGGTTCAGAAAGCGCTGTCAGAGTGCCGAATCAGCCAACCCAGCAATCCGTACGTGCTCGTCCGTCCCTGGAACGTCCCTAGAACGGAGCTGATGCACATGAACCGCCGTCACATCCTCGCCATCGCCGTGGCAGCCGCCCTGCTGGTCCCCGGCTGCACCGGCACCGGAGGCACCTCGAAGGGCGCCGACGCCAAGGCACCCGACGACCCGTCGAAGGTCAGCGGGACCATCAAGGTCCTCACCCAGCGCACCGATCTCGTCTCCGACGGCACGATGAAGAAATACGCCGCCGAGTTCAACAAGACGTACCCGAAGGTCAAGGTCGAGTTCGAGGCCCTCACGAACTACGAGACCGAAGTCAAGATCCGTATGAACACGGAGAACTACGGCGATGTGCTGCTGATCCCCGCGGTCATCAAGAAGGACGACTACCCGAGGTTCTTCGCCTCGCTGGGCACCGAGGCGGAGCGCAGCAAGAAGTACCTGTTCACCGACTACACCACCGTCGACGGCAAGGTCTACGGCCAGAGCCCGATCGGCGTGATCCCCGGCTTCCTCTACAACAAGCGGGTCTGGCAGGAGGCCGGCGTCACCGACTGGCCCGCCACCCCGGCCGAGTTCCTCACCGACCTCAAGGCGATCAAGTCCAAGACGGACGCGGTGCCGTACTACACCAACTTCGCCGCCCAGTGGCCCCTGTCCCAGTGGACGCAGGTCAACGGCTCGGTCAACTGCGACCCCCAGGCGTCCACGAAGCTCGCCGAGGGCGACCCGTGGGCCGAGGGCGCCGACCTGCGCGTCGGCGACCAGCTCCTGTACGACACCGTGCACGAGAGCCTGATCGAGAAGGACCCGACGACCACCAACTGGGAGGAGTCCAAGCCCCGGTTGGCGAAGGGCGAGCTCGCCACCCAGTGGCTCGGCACCTGGGCGATCATCCAGTTCCAGGACGCCGCCCGGCAGGCCGGGGCCAGCCCCGACGACATCGGGTTCATGCCCTTCCCGGCCAAGGTGGACGGCACGTTCTGCGCGGTGATGGCGCCCGACTACAACCAGGCCGTCAACGTCCACTCCAAGAACAAGCCGGCCGCCCGCGCCTGGATCGACTGGTTCACCGACAAGTCCGGCTACGACAAGGACAACCTGGCCATCTCGCCCCTCAAGAACGCACCGCTGCCCGAGGTGCTGAAGCCGTACGAGGACGAGGGCGTGAAGCTCATCGAGCTGGACGACAGCGCGGGAGCCAAGGTCAAGCAGATCGACAACCAGTCCGAGGTCGGCATCTACGCCCCCGAGTACCGCCAGAACCTCGTCGACCTCGCCCGCGGCGCGAAGAAGGGCAGCCTGGACGACTTCTTCGCCGACCTCAGCACGCGCTGGACCCAGACGCAGCAGACGCTGGGGTCCTGATGACGGACACCACCCAGAAGGCGGCCGTGAAGGCCGCCACGGGGGCGGCGCCCGCCGCCCCCGCCCCGGCCCCCGCACCACGCAGGACGCGCGTATGGCGCGGAGTGACGCCCTGGCTGTTCCTGATCGCCCCGCTCGCCCTGCTGATCATCTTCACCTACGCGCCGATCGCCAACATGCTGGCGTACAGCTTCACCGACTGGGACGGCGTGAGCCCCGAGCTGCACTACACGGGCTTCGAGAACTACACGGAGATCTTCACCAGGGAGGACCTCTTCCGGGTCTTCTTCGTCAGCGGCTACTACCTCGCCGCCTCCGCCGTCCAGATCGTCGCCGCGCTCTACTTCGCGACGATCCTCAGCTTCAACATCCGCTTCCGGAACTTCTTCAAGGGCGTGCTCTTCTTCCCGTACCTGATCAACGGGGTCGCGATCGGCTTCGTCTTCCTCTACTTCTTCCAGGACGGCGGCACCCTCGACGCGGTCCTGTCCCTCTTCGGCGTCCACACGGACCACGCCTGGCTGGGCACACCGGTCTCCGCCAACACGTCCCTCGCCGGGGTCTCGATCTGGCGCTACCTGGGCCTGAACTTCGTGCTCTTCCTCGGCGCGATCCAGTCCATCCCCGGGGAGCTGTACGAGGCGGCCGAACTGGACGGCGCGAACCGCTGGCACCAGTTCCGCTACATCATCGCGCCCGGCATCAAGCCGGTCCTCACTCTGACGGTGATCCTGTCCATCTCCGGCTCGCTGTCGGTCTTCGAGGTCCCGTACATCATGACCGGCGGGGCGACCGGCACCGAGACCTTCGTGATCCAGACGCTGAACCTGGCCTTCCGCTTCAACAAGACGGGGCTCGCCTCGGCCGCCGCGGTCGTGCTGCTGCTGATCATCCTGCTGGTGACCTGGGTGCAGCGCCGCCTCGTCCCGGACGACAAGGTGGACCTCGCATGACACGCCGGACCGTGGCCCGCACGCTCGTGTACCTCTCGCTGATCGCCGCGACGATCCTCGTCCTGCTCCCGCTCGGCGTGGTCCTGCTGACCTCCCTCAAGTCCTCGAAGGAGTTGGCGGGCGGCAGCGGCGCGCTCTCGCTCCCCGACAGCCTCTTCAACGTCGACAACTACGTGACGGCGTTCCAGGACGGCCGCATGCTCACGGCGTTCACCAACACGGCGATCATCCTGGTCGTCGCCATCGGAGGCACCGTCCTCATCGGCTCGATGACCGCCTACGCCATCGACCGCTTCACCTTCCGCTTCAAGAAGCTGGTGGTCGCGCTCTTCCTGGTGGCCGCGCTGGTCCCCGGGGTGACCACCCAGGTGGCGACCTTCCAGATCGTCAACAGCTTCGGGATGTTCGACTCCCTGTGGGCGCCGATCGCGCTCTACATGGGCACGGACATCGTCTCGATCTACATCTTCCTGCAGTTCGTACGGTCCATCCCGATCTCCCTCGACGAATCGGCCCGCCTCGAGGGCGCCAACGCCTTCACGATCTACCGGAAGATCATCTTCCCGCTGCTCAGGCCCGCGATCGCGACGGTCGTCATCGTGAAGGGCATCACCGTCTACAACGACTTCTACATCCCCTTCCTCTACATGCCCTCCGAAGATCTTGGCGTGATCTCGACGTCCCTGTTCCGCTTCCGCGGCCCCTACGGCGCCCACTGGGAGGTGATATCGGCGGGAGCGGTCCTGGTGATCCTGCCGACGCTGATCGTGTTCCTGTCGTTGCAGCGGTTCATCTACAACGGCTTCATGCGAGGAGCGACCAGGTGAGGTGTCTGTCAGGGGCGCGGGGCTGTATCAATGTGCGGCTCCGCCGCGTGGGCGCGACCAGCCACAACGAACCGTTGGCCGCCGTACGTCAGAAGCCACCTACGGCGGCTAGGCGGACAGCGCAGCCACCAGCACCGGCGTAACCTGCTCAACCTGCCAAGGCCGCGCCCCGAACCCCGCAAGCGTGGCCCCCACGGACTCGGCGCTCACCTCCGCCGGCGGCTCCCAGCACACCCGCCGAACCGTATCCGGTGCGATCAGATTCTCCTGCGGCATGCTGAGCGCCTCGGCCAGCGCGGACACCGCCGCACGCGCCGCGGACAACCGAGCCGCGGCGGCCGGATCCTTGTCGGCCCAGGCCCGCGGCGGCGGAGGCCCGGTCACCGCCTGCCCCGGCTGCGGCAACTGGGCGTCCGTGAGCGCCTTCGCCCGGTCCACCGCCGCCTGCCACTGCTCCAGCTGCCGCCGCCCCATCCGGTGCCCGAACCCGTTCAACGCGGCGAGCGCCTGCGCGTCGACCGGAAGGGAGAGCGCGGCCTCCACGATGGCCGCGTCGGACAGCACCTTGCCCGGCGACACGTCCCGCCGCTGCGCGATGCGGTCCCGGGTCTGCCACAGCTCCCGTACGACGGCCAGCTGCCGCCGCCGGCGCACCTTGTGCATGCCGGACGTGCGTCGCCACGGATCCTTGCGGGGCTCCGGCGGCGGCGCCGAGGCGATCGCGTCGAACTCCTCGCGGGCCCACTCCAGCTTGCCCTGCCGGTCGAGATCCTTCTCCAGCGCGTCCCGCAGATCGACGAGGAGCTCCACGTCCAGGGCGGCGTAGCGCAGCCACGGCTCGGGCAGCGGGCGGGTGGACCAGTCGACGGCCGAGTGGCCCTTCTCCAGGACGAAGCCGAGGACGCCCTCGACCATGGCGCCGAGGCCCACCCGGGGGAACCCGGCGATCCGGCCGGCCAGCTCGGTGTCGAACAGCTGCGTGGGGACCATGCCTATTTCGCGCAGACACGGCAGGTCCTGGGTGGCCGCGTGCAGCACCCACTCGACGCCGGCCAGGGCCTCGCCGAGGCCGGAGAGGTCGGGGCAGGCCACCGGGTCGATCAGCGCGGTGCCCGCGCCCTCGCGGCGCAGCTGTACGAGGTAGGCGCGCTGGCCGTAGCGGTAGCCGGACGCCCGCTCGGCGTCCACGGCCACCGGGCCGGAGCCGGCGGCGAAGGCGGCGATCACCTCGGCGAGCGCGTCCGCGTCGGCGATGACCGGCGGGATCCCTTCGCGCGGCTCGAGCAAAGGGATCGGTTCGGGGCCCGTGTCGGGGCCGGTATCAGGGTTCGGCGCCTCCGTAGCAGAAGATCCGCCGTCGTCCGGAGGGGCGCCTCCGGTGGTTCGCAGTGTGCTGTCTGCTGCGGTGTCTTGGGCGTCGGTCACATGTCAAGGGTATCTGTGTATGGACAGCGCCCGCCGACGGAACGTTCCGTCGACGGGCGCCTGAGGGTCGTAAACCAGTCAGCTCGGTGAAAGATCCGGTTCACGACGGGGGAGGGGGTACGTGGCTGGGGATCAGCGGCCGATCCCCTTCACGTGTGTGCAGGGCGGGGTCAGTGGATGATGCCGGTCCGCAGGGCCACGGCGACCATGCCGGCGCGGTCTCCGGTGCCGAGCTTGCGGGCGATGCGGGCGAGGTGGCTCTTGACGGTCAGGGCCGACAGGCCCATCGAGACGCCGATCGCCTTGTTGGACTGGCCCTCCGCGACCAGTCGCAGTACCTCGACCTCACGGCCGGACAGTTCGCGGTAGCCACCCGGGTGACTCGGGGCACCCGGGGGGCGGCGGTGCATACGGGCGGCGGCTCCGATGGGGGCGGCACCCGGCCGGGTGGGGAGCCCGACGTTGGTGCGGGTGCCGGTGACGACGTAGCCCTTCACGCCGCCGGCCAGGGCGTTGCGTACGGCGCCGATGTCGTCGGCGGCGGAGAGGGCGAGGCCGTTGGGCCAGCCCGCGGCGCGGGTCTCCGACAGGAGGGTGAGGCCGGAGCCGTCGGGCAGATGGACGTCGGCGACACAGATGTCGCGGGGGTTGCCGATGCGGGGACGAGCCTCCGCGACGGACGAGGCCTCGATGACGTCGCGCACACCGAGCGCCCACAGGTGGCGGGTGACGGTGGAGCGGACGCGGGGGTCGGCCACGACCACCATGGCGGTCGGCTTGTTCGGGCGGTAGGCGACCAGGCTTGCGGGCTGCTCGAGGAGAACGGACACCAGGCCTCCTGGGGTGGGGGACGGGGCCGGCTTGTGGGGATGAAGCCGGGACGAACCGTGCTTTCAAGGTCACAGACGTCTTCGGCACCAAACCCGTCCGCCTTTAGAGAATGATCACGATCTGGTGAGTAACAATCCGTGCAATTCGGACACGCGATCGATCATTCGAAGACCGAACGGTTTCGGTCTGCGTCAATACACGGCCGAAAGTGGCCGTATCGACAAAGAGAGGTGGGTCGTTCAGCGCGACTGCGGGCCGCGGCGCTGCGGCAGCGTGACCACCGACGCGTCGCCCGGCCCGGCCGGCGGCAGGCCGGCGATCTGGGCGAGCAGGTCGCACCAGGAGGCCAGGTGGGCCGCGGTGTCCGGAACGCCGCCCAGGCCCTCGCGGGGCGTCCAGGAGGCGCGGATCTCGATCTGGGAGGCGGCCGGCCGTTCGGACAGGCCGCCGAAGTAGTGGGAGCTCGCGCGGGTGACCGTGCCGCTCGGCTCGCCGAACGCCAGGCCGCGCGCCGTGAGCGCACCGGTGAGCCACGACCAGCACACCTCGGGCAACAGCGGATCGGCCGCCATCTCCGGCTCCAGCTCCGCCCGCACCAGCGTCACCAGCCGGAAGGTGCCCCGCCAGGCGTCGTGCCCGGCCGGGTCGTGCAGCAGCACCAGCCGGCCGTCGGCCAGGTCCTGGTCGCCGTCGACGACCGCCGCCTCCAGCGCGTACGCGTAGGGCGCGAGCCGCTGCGGCGCGCGCGTCGGCTCGATCTCGACCTGCGGCCGCAGCCGCGCGGCCCTGAGCGCGTCGACAGCCGCCCGGAAGGGCAGCGGATCCGTGCCGCCCGTATGCAGGTCCTCCTCCTTCGCGTCGTCCATTCCGTCAGCGCCGTCCGACAGTCGTCCCTGAGCCGCAGCCATGCGGGGAAGATTAAAGGGAACGGGGGCTTCGTGCAGGGAGGACACCCTGTTGCCCGGTGTCGGGGTTGCCGTCCGGGCCGGGCCGGGCCCCGTGCGAGACTTGCCCCGTGAGTGCCAACGAGAGCCCCGCGACGCCGCAGCAGACAGCCACCACGTACGAGTCCGCCTTCATGAAGGCGTGCCGCCGTGAGCCCGTGCCGCACACGCCCGTGTGGTTCATGCGGCAGGCCGGCCGCTCGCTGCCCGAGTACCTCAAGGTGCGCGAGGGCATCCCCATGCTCGAGTCCTGCACGCGGCCCGAGCTGGTGGCCGAGATCACGCTCCAGCCGGTGCGTCGGCACAACGTGGACGCGGCGATCTACTACAGCGACATCGTCGTCCCGCTCAAGGCCATCGGCATCGACCTCGACATCAAGCCCGGCGTCGGCCCGGTCGTCGAGAAGCCGATCCGCACGCGCGCAGACCTGGCCCAGCTGCGCGACCTCACCCCCGAGGACGTCTCGTACGTCACCGAGGCCATCGGCCTGCTGACCGCCGAGCTCGGCGAGACGCCCCTCATCGGCTTCGCGGGCGCGCCTTTCACCCTCGCGAGCTACCTCGTCGAGGGCGGCCCGTCCCGCACGTACGAGAACGCCAAGGCGATGATGTACGGCGACCCGGAGCTGTGGGCCGACCTCCTCGACCGCCTCGCCGACATCACGGCCGCCTTCCTCAAGGTCCAGATCGAGGCGGGCGTCAGCGCCGTCCAGCTCTTCGACTCGTGGGCCGGCGCGCTCGCCCCGGTCGACTACCGCCGCTCGGTGCTGCCCGCCTCCGCCAAGGTCTTCCGGGCCGTCGAGGGCTACGGCGTGCCCCGCATCCACTTCGGTGTCGGCACCGGTGAGCTGCTGAAGCTCATCGGCGAGGCCGGCGCGGACGTCGTCGGCGTCGACTGGCGCGTCCCGCTCGACGAGGCCGCCCGTCGCGTCGGCCCCGGCAAGGCGCTCCAGGGCAACCTCGACCCGACCGTCCTGTTCGCCTCCACCGAGGCCGTCGAGGCCAAGACCCGCGAGGTCCTGGACGCGGCGGCCGGCCTTGAGGGCCATGTCTTCAACCTCGGGCACGGCGTCATGCCGTCCACCGACCCGGACGCGCTCACCCGCCTGGTCGAGTACGTCCACACGCAGACGGCTCGATAGAGCACGCTCACCACGTGTGCCGGGGTCGTGCCTTCCTGCCGAAGAGCAGGCCGCGCGGTTCCGGTGGCGGGGGCGTGCCCGGCTTGAGCGGCCAGGCGAGCAGCATGCCCGCGAGGAAGCCGACGGTGTGCGCCGCGTACGCCACCGTCCCGGCGTCGGACACGCCCTCGCCGGACGAGTACACCGCCTGCAGCACGAACCAGAAGCCCAGCACCAGCCACGCCGGCAGCCGCAGCGGCAGGAAGACCAGGAACGGGACCAGGACCCAGACCCTGGCCTTGGGGTACAGCACGAGGTAGGCGCCCAGGACCCCGGCGATCGCCCCCGACGCACCGATGAGGGGGTCGGCCGAGTCGGCGTTGAGGAGCGCGAAGCCGTACGACGCCGCGTAGCCGCAGACGACGTAGAAGAGCGCGAACCGCACGTGTCCCATGCGGTCCTCGATGTTGTTGCCGAAGATCAGCAGGAAGAGCATGTTGCCCAGCAGGTGCAGCCAGCCGCCGTGCAGGAACATCGCCGTCAGGACCGACAGTTCGGGGGACTTGTCGTAACCCGGCGGGCCCACCACGCAGCCCGGGCCCTGCGGGCCCACGGCGGCATCGCCCGTCGGTACCACGCGCGGCAGCTGATGGTGAATCAACTCCTGTGGCACGGCCGCGTAGTGGTCCAGGAACGCCTGGAGGTGGCACAGCTGGGCCAGGCTGCTGTCCCCGGCCACGGAACCGGCGAGGCCGGGCATGGACAGGAACACGAGGACGTTCGCGGCGATCAGCGCGTACGTCACCACGGGGGTGCGCCGCGCCGGGTTCACGTCATGGACGGGGATGACCACAAGGAAGTAGTGCCCCCGATGCGGTCGGTGAATCGGTGAACGCCGTCCGCCGCGCGTGCGTATGTCTCCTCAACCGCCCGCGGCACGGGGAAGGCGCTCGCGGGGACGACGTGAGGAACAGGCGATGAACGACCGAGTTACTCCTCCGATGCACGCCCTGCCGGACGGCGAGGCCGAGATCTCCTTGGTGCTGCGCCTGCCGTGGGAGGACGTGGCCAGGCTCGGCCAGGAGGCCGGACGGCTGGCTTCCCAGATGCAGCGACCCGTGACCCTGGACGAGGCGGTGAGCAACCGGCTGCGGTCCACGCGGCCGGCGGCCTCCCACGCGAAGCCCGCGGGCGAGCAGCCGACGCCCATGCCCACGAGCGCGTCCGTCTCGTCGCTGCCGCCGCGGCCCCCGGCCGATCAGGCGCGGCAGGCCATCGAGCGGATCAACGGATCGGCGTAGCGGCCCGGCGAGCAGCAGCCCTTCAAGAGGCCCGCACTTTCACCGCTGCCTTGCGGGCGGCCACCAGCACGGGGTCCCACACCGGTGAGAACGGCGGCGCGTAGCCCAGGTCCAGGGCCGTCATCTGTTCCACCGTCATGCCGGCCGTCAGCGCCACCGCGGCGATGTCGACGCGCTTGCCCGCGCCCTCCCGGCCCACGATCTGCACGCCGAGCAGCCGCCCCGTGCGGCGCTCGGCGAGCATCTTCACCGTCATGGGGGAGGCATCGGGGTAGTAGCTCGCCCGGCTGGTCGACTCGATGGTGACCGACTCGAACTGCAGGCCCACCCTGAGCGCGTCCTTCTCGCGCAGGCCGGTGCGGGCGATCTCCAGGTCGCAGACCTTGCTGACCGCCGTGCCGACGACGCCCGGGAACGTGGCGTAGCCGCCTCCGGCGTTGGTGCCGATGACCTGGCCGTGCTTGTTGGCGTGGGTGCCGAGCGCGATGTGCCGCTCCTGGCCGGACACCAGGTCCAGGACCTCGACGCAGTCGCCGCCGGCCCACACGTTCTGCTGCCCGCGCACCCGCATCGCGAGGTCGGTCAGCAGCCCGCCGTGGTTGCCGAGAGGCAGCCCCGCGGCCTTCGCGAGCCCCGTCTCGGGCCGTACGCCGATACCGAGCACCACCACGTCCGCCGGGTACTCGGCGTCGTCCGTGACCACCGCCCGCACCCGGCCGTCGTCACCCGTGAGCAGCTTGGTCACCTCGGCGTCGTTGACCATGGTGATGCCCAGGCCCTCCATGGCCTCGTGCACCAGGCGGCCCATGTCCGGGTCGAGCGTGGACATGGGCTCCTTGCCGCGGTTGACGACCGTCACCTCATACCCGCGGTTGATGAGCGCCTCGGCCATCTCGACGCCGATGTAGCCGGCGCCGACGACGACCGCGCGTCGGCCACGCGTGCGTGCCAGCGTGTCCAGCAGCGCCTGCCCGTCGTCGAGGGTCTGCACGCCGTGCACCCCGGGGGCGTCGGCCCCCGGCATGTCCGGGCGGACCGGGCGGGCGCCGGTCGCGATCACGAGCTTGTCGTACGACGTCCAGGACTCGGCCCCGGAATCGACGTCACGCGCGCGTACCCGCCCCCGCCCGACGTCGATCTCCGTGACCTCGGTGCGCATCCGCAGGTCGATGTCGCGGGCCCGGTGCTCCTCGGGCGTCCGCGCGATCAGCTGGTCCCGCTCGGTGACGTCGCCGCCCACCCAGTACGGGATACCGCACGCCGAGTAGGACGCGAAGTGGCCGCGCTCGAACGCCACGATCTCCAACTCGTCGGGGCCCTTCATACGACGGGCCTGCGACGCCGCGGACATGCCCGCGGCGTCGCCGCCGATCACCACCAGACGCTCGGCCCCAGGGCCCGTCCTACGGCCCGTCCCACGGCTCGCTCCGCTCATGCTCATGCGAACACGCTACGGGGGCAGGGCATTTCAGTCCCGCTCAGCTCTCCTCGGACCGGCCCGGTTCGATCGTCGCGGATGCGGTCGCGGTGGCCGGCCGGCGCGGCAGGCGAGGCCGTACGAGACGCAGCCACACGAGAAGGATCAGCACGATGACCGCCGCGAACGGAAGCACCGCGGCGATCGCCACCACGATCCAGCGCAGCATCGTCACGAGCGCGTCCCAGCCGCCCGTCAGCGCGTCGAGGACCCCGGGATCCTCGTCCTCCTTCGGGGCCACCTTCACCGGCGTCTCCGACAGGTTCAGGGTGATGGTCGCCAGGCCGGCGCGGTCCTTCAAAGACGCCTGCCGGGCCAGCAGCGACTCCAGGTCGGCCTGGCGGGTGCTCAGCTCGCCCTCCAGTGTCACCACGTCGCTCAGCTTGGTCGCCTGGTCCATCAGCTCGCGGATCCGCGCCACGCTCGCGCGCTGCGAGGTGATGCGGCTCCCCACGTCGACGACCTGATCGGTGACGTCCTGCGCCTTCGCCGTGCGCTCCAGGAGCTTGCCCGAGCCCTCCAGGTCGGCGAGGACCTCCTCGTACTCGTCGACCGGCACGCGCAGCACCACATGCGTCTGCTCGTGGCCCTCCTCGTCCCGGGACGTGGTCTCGTTGCCGACGTAGCCGCCCGCGTTCTCGATGGTGGTGCGGGCCTCGGCGAGGGACTTCGACACGTCCTTGACCTGCACGGTCAGGGAGGCGGTACGGATGATGTGGTTCGTGGAGATCTTGGGCGGGGCGGTCGCCTTGGCGCCGCTGCCGCTGTCGCTGTCCGCGGCGCCGCCGGGAGCGGCCTCCTTCGCCTCGCTCTGCGCGGCGGCCTCGTCTTTGGCCGTGCCGGCACCGGAATCACTGCTGTCGGCACCACCGCTGCAGCCGGTCAGCGCGAGGGCCGCGGCCAGCAGGACCCCGGCCAGGGTCTGGACGGGTCGTACGGAACGTCGTGTGCGCATGTGGGCGTACCCCCGAAGGTTGTGACGAGTGACGCTCCTTCGACGCCGGACCCCGCCCGGACGTTGGCGGGAAACGGTCCCGATGCGGTCACGGTCGGGACTCGTGAAGGACACCGGGGCGCCGCGGCGGTGTCAGTGGGGTCTGAGAAAGTGGGCACATGAGCGCAACGGGTACGGGCAGCGGGCATGTCGTCGTCATCGGAGCCGGAATCGCGGGGCTGGCCGCCGCCCACCGGCTGCTGCAACGCGGCGCGCGCGTGACCGTGCTGGAGGCGTCCGACCGGGTCGGCGGCAAGCTGCTGCCCGGCGAGATCGCGGGCGCCCGCGTCGACCTCGGCGCCGAGTCGATGCTCGCCCGCCGCCCCGAGGCGGTCGCCCTCGCCCGCGAGATCGGCCTCGCCGACCGCCTCCAGCCGCCCGCCACCGCCACCGCCTCCCTGTGGACCCGCGGCGCCCTGCGCCCCATGCCCAAGGGACACGTCATGGGCGTCCCCGGCACCGCCGCCGCCCTCGCCGGTGTGCTGTCCGACGAGGGCCTCGCGCGCATCGAACGCGACGCCGACCTGCCCCGCACGGAGGTCGGCGAGGACGTGGCGGTCGGGGAGTACGTGGCGGCGCGGCTGGGCCGCGAGGTCGTGGACCGCCTCGTGGAACCGCTGCTCGGCGGGGTCTACGCGGGCGACGCGTACCGCATCTCGATGCGCTCGGCCGTCCCGCAGCTCTTCCAGGCCGCGCTCACGCACGACTCGTTGACGGAGGCCGTCCGCGAGATCCAGTCCAAGGCCGCCGCCAACCAGCAGACCGGGCCGGTGTTCATGGGCATCGAGGGCGGGGTGGGGACCCTGCCGCCGGCTGTCGCGGAGTCGGTGCGGGAGCGCGGGGGCGAGATCTTGACCGGGATGCCGGTGAAGGAGCTGCGCAGGGTGGGGCCGCCGGGAGCGGAGGGCGCGGGCGAGCCGCGTGCCTTCGGCCGCGGCGGCTCGGCGGTCGGCGGGGTCGATGCCGGGCGCGCGGGAGACGAGTCGGTGGACCACGGGGCCGGACCGCGCCCCTCCTACGGCCCGCTCTCCCAGCTCCCCGCGGCGGCGCAGCCGCGCGCGACCTGGCGGGTCCTCGCCGGTGACCGTGCGCTGTACGCGGACGCCGTCGTCATCGCCGTGCCCGCCCCGGCCGCCGGCACGCTCCTGCGCACCGAGGCCCCGGCGGCCGCCGCCGAGCTCACCGCCGTCGAGTACGCCTCCATGGCCCTGGTCACCCTCGCCTACCGCCGCGCCGACATCACCCTCCCCGAGGGCAGCGGCTTTCTCGTGCCGCCCGTCGACGGACGCACCATCAAGGCGTCGACGTTCGCATCCCAGAAGTGGGGCTGGATCGCGGACGAGAACCCGGACCTGATCGTTCTGCGTACCTCCGTCGGGCGGTACGGCGAGACGGAGATCCTCCAGCGCGAGGACGCCGACCTGGTGGCCGTCTCCCGGCACGACCTGCGCGAGGCCACCGGCCTGGACGCCACCCCTGTCGAGACCCGCGTCACCCGATGGAACGACGGACTGCCGCAGTACCCCGTCGGCCACCACGCGCGCGTGGCCCGCATCCGCGAGCACGTCGGCAAGCTGCCGGGCCTCGCGGTCTGCGGCGCGGTGTACGACGGCGTGGGCATCCCGGCGTGCATCGCGAGCGCGTACGCGGCCGTCGACCAGATCCAGGGTGACCTGCGCGGTATGGAGCAGCTCACCGCCAACCCGGTGCAGAGTCTGCACGGAGGAGCGGGAGAATGAGGCCATGAGTGACGACGCCCCCACCACCGAGTCCGCCAGGATCCCGAACAAGGGCAAGCTGGCCAAGGACCTCAACGAGGTCATCCGCTACACCCTCTGGTCTGTCTTCAAGCTGAAGGACGTGCTCCCCGAGGACCGCGCGGGCTACGCCGACGAGGTTCAGGAGCTGTTCGACCAGCTCGCCGCGAAGGACGTGACGGTCCGCGGCACCTACGACGTCTCGGGCCTGCGCGCCGACGCCGACCTCATGATCTGGTGGCACGCGGAGACCGCCGACCAGCTCCAGGAGGCGTACAACCTCTTCCGCCGCACCAAGCTGGGCCGCGCGCTGGAGCCGGTGTGGTCGAACATGGCGCTGCACCGCCCGGCCGAGTTCAACCGCTCGCACATCCCGGCGTTCCTCGCCGACGAGACGCCGCGCAACTACATCAGCGTCTACCCGTTCGTGCGCTCCTACGACTGGTACCTGCTGCCCGACGAGGACCGCCGCCGCATGCTCGCCGACCACGGCAAGATGGCCCGCGGCTTCCCGGACGTGCGCGCCAACACGGTCGCCTCATTCTCCCTCGGCGACTACGAGTGGCTCCTCGCCTTCGAGGCCGACGAGCTGTACCGCATCGTCGACCTCATGCGCCACCTGCGCGCCTCCGAGGCCCGGATGCACGTCCGCGAAGAGGTCCCCTTCTACACGGGGCGCCGCAAGGACATCGGCGAGCTGGTCGCGGGCCTCGCCTGATCGGCCGAGGCCGGGCGCTCAGCGTGCGGCGGCCCTGGCGGCCGGCGTCTTCCGGGAGTCGGCCGCCGGCCGGGGCCTCGGCTCCGGGCGTGGTGCGCAGGCCGCGCGCCGCACCGGGAGCCGGCCCTCCAGCAGATACGCGTCCACGTGGCCGTTGACGCAGGGGTTCGGCCCGCCGGCGATGCCGTGCGTGCCGGAGTCCCGCTCGGTCACCAGCACGGAGCCCGACAGCCGCCGGTGCAACTCCAGGGCGCCGTCGTACGGAGTCGCCGCGTCCCGCTCGCCGGCGAGGATCATCGTGGGCGGCAGCTCACCCGGACCGGTCCGCACGTCCAGGGGCTGCTGCCGGGGCGCCGGCCAGTACGCGCACGGCAGGTTCATCCACACGTTGTCCCAGGTCTCGAACGGCGCCACGCGCGCGAGCCGGGTGTTGTCCCGGTCCCACACCCGCCAATCGGTCGGCCAGGGCGCGTCGTTGCACTCGACGGCCGTGTAGACCGCGTGCGCGTTCTCCGCCTCGGCCGCCGCCTCCGGATGCGGCCCGGCCTGCTGGATCAGCGGCTTCGGGTCGCCCTTCAGATACGCCGACAGCGCCTGCGCGCGGTGCGGCCAGTAGTCGTCGTAGTACCCGGCCGTAAGGAACGCCCCCTGCAACTGCCCGGGCCCGACCTTCCCGCCCGCCGGCTCCACGGCCAGCCGCGCCGCCGCCTTCTCATAGCTGCGCAGCACCTTCTGGGCCGTGTCGCCCAGCCCGTACACGTCGTCGTGCTGGGCGATCCACTCCCTGAGGTCCGCCCAGCGGCCCTCGAACGCCGCCGACTGGCCGAGGTTGTTGCGGTACCAGATCTGGTCGGGGTCCGGGTTCACCGCCGAGTCGAACACCATCCGCCGTACGTGCGAGGGGAACAGCGTCGCGTACAGCGCCCCGAAGTAGGTGCCGTACGACGCGCCCATGAACGTCAGTCTCTCCTCGCCCAGCGCGGCGCGCAGCACGTCCAGGTCGCGGGCGTTGTTGAGGGAGGTGTAGTGCCGCAGCGCGCTGCCGGCCCGCTGCGCACAACCGCGCGCGTACGCCTTCGCCCGCGCGATGCGCTCCCTCTTGTACGACTCCGAGGGATGGGTTGGTGCCGGCGAGGGCGCCTTGTAGAACCGCTTGGGATCCTCGCAGGACAGGGGTGCGGAACGGCCCACCCCGCGCGGCGCGTAGCCGACGAGGTCGTACGCCGCCGCCGGCCGCTTCCACTCGGGGAGTACGCCGATCAGCGGGAAGTACAGACCGGAGGCGCCCGGCCCGCCCGGGTTGTAGACCAGGGCGCCCTGCCGGGGCACCCGGCGCTTGCTGTTGTGCGGGTCCTTGTGGGTGGCCTGGGTCCGGCTGACGGTCAGTTCGATCCGCTTGCCGTCGGGACGGGCGTAGTCGAGCGGGACCGACACCGTGCCGCACTGCACGCTGCCGGGCAGATCCTCCCCCTTGGGGCAGGCGCCGAAGTCGATGCCCGCGGCCCGGGCACGCGCCGCGGCCACCGCGGTACCGCGCACCTCGGCCGCGCCCGGCACGGCCGGGGCGCTGTCGGCCGGGGCGGCGGCGAGCGTGGTCAGGAGCAAGGACCCGGCAGCCGAGTAGAGGGCGGGGGCTCTCATCGCGTATCCCTTCGGTGCACGGCAGCAACAAAAGGGATATTTCGTTCGGTTGTGGGCGAAGGCAAGCACCGCCCGTCCGGTGTCGGCCCCAATGCCTCCGTGCGCCCCCTGCGGGGCCCGCTGACCGCTATCGCGCTGCGCGCCGGTGCGGCTGCTCGCCGCCGTGGGCGAAGGCCGCGCGCAGGTCCGGTTCGCCGATCGCGCGGATGCCGTGGACGGCGACGGAGGTGAGATCCGTACGGTCGCCCCCGCCGGGTCGCCTGGTGAGGGCGCCGAGGAGGCGCTGGCCGGCCGGGGAGGCCCAGCGCGAGTACGGGTGGACCTCGATCCGTGCGATCGCGAGGCAGCTCAGGGTGAGCGCGAGCGGGAGCCCGAACCAGAGGGCGACCAGGTGCCGCGGCATGTCCGACTGGGCCGGCGTCAGCAGCGCGGCGGCGCCCAGCGCGGCGACGGCCACCACGGCGAGCTGCACCTGACGGACACCCGCCGCGACCCCGGCCCGGGCCCCGTCGGGCACGGCGAGCCCCGCGCTGACCAGCCGGTCGGCGATGCCGCGCACCGCGTCCGTGGCGGCGGCGGTGGCCCGTACCGGCGCGATCAGAGACTGCCCCTCCGGCCCGATAGCCCCTATCACCGACCGCTCCAGGTCGTCCCGGCCGCGCGGGTCGACCACGGTCGCCCAGCCGGTGTGGGCGAGCAGCAGCCGCCGTTGGCGCGCCATGGAGACGAGGGCCAGGTCGGCGACCCGTCCGGGCCCGCCGGACAGGAACGCGGCCTCGTACAGCGTCAGATCGTGTACCCGGCCCGCGTCCGCGTCGACGGCCGCCGCGCGTACGGCGGCCAGGCACAGCCGCGTACACGCCGTGCCGGCGGCGGCCCAGGCCAGCAGCAGGAGAAGGACCCAGTACATGTGGATTTTCTATGCGACGGGGTCAGGCGGCGCCATGCCTTGTTCACGATCCGGACCAGGAGTTGCCGGTATGTGACGTTCCGGTCGGTATCGCGGTCACTGATCCGGTGGGGAGGGCGGACTGGTGGCGGGCGGGGGGAGCGGATAGCTCGGGGATGCCGCCGGGGTCACCGGGGTCGCTGGGGTCACGGGGATCGCCGGGTTCGGGTCGGCGGCCGGGGCGGGCGGGGCCGGGGAGTTGGTGAGCGGGGGAGTGGAGCCGGCGGCCATGTCCTGGGCGAGGGCGTCGAAGTCGACGTAACCCGTGGCCTCCAGGACCTTGATGTGGTCCAGCACGGTCGTGTTCGCGTCGTCGGCGAGGGCCCGGACCAGGGAGTTGCGGGTACTGGCGCGCACCTGTGCGACGACCGAGAACACCTTGCCGTGCGCCAGCCGCAGGATGTTGGCGAAGTCCCGGTCGTAGGTCACGCCCTGGGCCGCGGTCAGCGTCTGGAGCCACTGCTTCTGCTGCTCGTTGGGCTCGTTGGGCAGTGCGAGACCGAGCTTGGACGCGACGTCACGCACGCGTTCGTCCAGGAACATGTGCCCCTCGATGAGGTGCTGTCCCGCCGTCTTCACGGCCTGGGTGGTGCCCTTCTGCTGCGCCTGCTGTCCCGCGGGCAGCTCCCACAGGCCGGCCAGCCGGACCTTCGTGACGAACTCGCGGTCGAGCCCGGACAGCGGGCCGTACTTCGTCGACACGGTCTGGGCGTTCAGCACGTCCACGCCGGTCCCGGAACGGTCGGCGTTCGACCAGATCGGGAAGATCAGCGCGACGAGGGTCGCGGTCAGGCAGGTGATGATGAGACCGGTGCCGGTGAATATGCCTCTGCCGTTGACGGGGGGTCGGGGTCGCATGGTGCCTCCTGCTTGCGGCACCGCACGCTAGTGCGTTTCGGGTGCGGGATTGGCATGTTACTGCGGGGTCTACGCCAACTGCCGTACGGGGGCGAATGGTCGTATCGGGGGCGTTGCGGGGCCAATGAGGGAGGGGGGGTGGGGTGCGTTTCGGGACAAAGGCGGGTGAGGTGCGGGCGGGGTGTGCGCTGTCGTTGAGCGGTGTTAACCCCGGCACAGTCGGGGGTGGGGCGTGCGCTTAGTCGGGGTGCGGGGTGCGGGGTGCGGCGTAGGGCGGTTGGGCGGTTGGCCGGTGCGGTGGCTGGGGCGGTGGGGTGCGCAGCCCGGCGTGGCGGGGTGCCGCCCGCGCCCACCCGTGCCGCCCTGGGCGGCACGATTGCCCGCGGGCTGACGGCCTCGCCGCCCGCGTGCTGGGGGCTCGGAGTCCGCGTACTGGGGGGGCTCGGGGTCCGCGGATCGGCGGGCTGGGATGGTCCTGGAGTGGCGGGTTGGGCTGCCTGTCGGTTGGCCGCGGATTGAGGACGTCGGCGTCTGCGGACCGGCGGCCTCGGCACACGCGTCCTGGCCGGCTTGGTTGCCCGCGGACTCGCGGCCTCGGCGTCTGCGGATTGACGGCCCCGGCGTCTGCGGACTGGGGGGGGCTCGGGGTGCGCGGATCGGCGGGCTGGAATGGTCCTGGAGTGGCGGGTTGGCCGCCTCGGTTGCCCGCAGACTGGGGGCTCGGCGTCCGCGTGCTGGCGGTCCCGGCATCCGCGGATTGGCGGGTTCGGGTGCCTGTTGGTTGGCCGCCTCGGTTGTCCGCGGGTCCGCGGGTCCGCGGGTCCGCGGGTAGGCGGGCAGGGCTGGGCCTGGATTTGGGTTGGGCGGTCGTGGATTGGCGGTCTCCGCTGACCGCGGGTTGGTTGCCCGGGGCGACCGCTGCGGGCGGCAGGGACCTGCGCTCAGCAGGCGGCAGGGGCCTGCGCTCAGCGTCGCAGGAGTGCTCGGCGCGTTGCTTGGGCCAGTCTTACCGTCGGTCGTTGGGAGCGCGGGGTTGAGCCCGAGCGGTCGAGCCACCACTCGCGCAGTGCCCGTCGGGTCGCCGGGTTCTCCAGGTGGCCGGCGAGGAGTACGTGTTCGGCGAAGTCCAGGGCGTCGCGGCGGTAGCCGGCGGTCATCGGATGGCGGGGGGCGTAGGCGAGGAAGGTGGGGCGGTAGGCGGTGCCGAGGATCTCCGGGAGTTCCGGGGCGACCTTGGCCACGACGTCCGCACGCTTTCCGGCGAGGGCCCGTCCCTGCACACCCAGCCGTACCCGGTCGAAGCCTTCCGGTACGGGTGTCCCCGCGACCAGCGCGGACAGCAGGGCCGTCTGGGCGAGGGCGAGGCGCTGGCGGGTGAGGTCGTCGGCGGTCGTAGCCGGTGACGAGGGGGCGGGCGTCGGCGTGCCGGCGGGCGCGGGCTTCGCGCCGCCCTTGGCCAGCGCCTCCCGTATCGACCTCAACTCGCCCTCCAGCTCGGCCGGTTCGGGGAAGTTCTCGTCTCGCTCCAGCAGGACGCCCGGCGGGGACACCCGGGACGCGAGGTCGGTCAGGATGTCGAGGACCGGGCGGGGGACCGGGTGGGCGTGGCTGTCGTGCCAGACGCCGTCGCGTTCGAAACCGCCCGCGACATGGACGTACGCGATGGCCTCCAGGGGCAGTTCGGCGAGCGCCTCGGCCGGGTCCTCGCCGCGGTTGACGTGGTTGGTGTGCAGGTTCGCCACGTCGATCAGCAGGCGTACGCCGGTGCGGTCGGCCAGCTCGTACAGGAACTGTCCCTCGGACATCTCCTCGCCGGGCCACGCGATGAGCGCGGCGATGTTCTCGACGGCGAGCGGCACCGGCAGCGCGTCCTGCGCGATGCGGATGTTCTCGCACAGCACGTCGAGGGCGTCCCGGGTGCGCGGGACGGGCAGCAGGTGGCCCGCTTCCAGGCGCGGGGACGCCGTCAGCGGCCCGCCCGCCCGGACGAACGCGATGTGCTCGGTGACCAGCGGCGAGCCCAGCGCCTCCGCGCGCTCGGCGAGGGCGGTCAGCCGGGCCTCGTCGGGGCGGTCCGCGCCGCCGAGGCCGAGCGAGACGCCGTGCGGGACCACCGTGACCCCGCGTTCGCGCAGCCGCAGCAGCGAGTCGGGGAGGTGCCCGGGGCACACGTTCTCGGCCACGACCTCGACCCAGTCGATGCCGGGCATGCGCTCCACGGCGTCCGCGATCTCGGGCCGCCAACCGATGCCCGTTCCCAGTCGCTTCATGGTCCCCTCCTCGGCTTCCTCCGGATCCGCGGTGCCGCCTCCTTGGGCGTGACGGGGGTATGGCCCCGCCGGACGGCCCCGAACCCCTCGGCACGCTCCTTCAGAGCAACATTTGAGGTTCGGGCCGGGCCTCGGGCAGTGCCTGGAGGTACGCAGGAGCCGCCCGCGCCGTTCAATCGGCGGCGAAAAGGAGCGGCCGATACACCCCTGACGGTCAGCGCAGTGCCGGGTGGTCCGCGACCACCGTGCACGATCCGGGCGCGATCTCGGTGAACCCGGCATCCCGTACCAACGGCAGCCCGATCGTGGTGAGTTCATCCCAACGGCCGGGGTCCGCGGTCCGCACGGCCAGCGGGAAACCGGCGTCACGCCACCCGGCCCGCTCCTCCTGCGACAGCTCCCACCAGGCGAGCTGGGCACCGTGCCCGGCCTGCGCCATCGCCTTGCCGGCCGACATGTCCAGCTCCGGGTTCAGCCACAGCACGGGCACCAGGCCGTCCGCCGCCACGGGCGGCTCCGGGTCGTCGAGGTCCGTGCCGGACACCTGGAGCCGGGCCAGATCCTTCGGCCATCCGTCCAACGGCACCGGCGGGAAGACCCTGACCTCCGCAGACTTTCCGGTGACGGTCACGCCGGGCAACGCCTCGGCCCGCCGCCACTCCGCACCGCGGGCCCGCCGCACGACCTTGCGGATCCGGGCGTCCTGCCATGCGCGCACGGCCTCGGCCCATGCGCCGTCCCCGAGGGACCGCTCGTCGCTCAGCATCACGAGTACGGCACGGGCGGCGGCCTCCAGAGCGTCCGTACGGGCCGGGGGAGCGCCCCGCTCGATACGCACGACGAGCGGCAGCACGAACTGCGGTGCGATGTCGCGATCACCGGGCTCGGACCGGAAGGGACTTTCGTTCACGGGCGTCGACTCATTGCTCACCCGCACAGTCTGCCAACCGGGGGACGGGAACCTACCCTGGGTGTATGAGCGAGGACTACTGCACGATCCGCGAGGCGCCGACACCGCCGAAGGCGGACGGGCCGCCGTACGCGGAGTGCGTCCTGTGCCGGAAGCCCACGGAGCACCCGGAGTCGTACAAGGGGATCACCCTGTGCCCGGTGTGCGAGTGGCAGGAGGCGCAGCGGACGGCCTGCTCGGGCTGAGCGCCGCGTCCCCGATGAGCTCGGACACCTTCACGAACCGGTACCCCCGCTTCCGCAGTTCCGGCACGATCCCGCGCACGGCCCGCTCGGTCGTCGGCGCCGCACTGCGCGTGCAGTGCATGACGACGACCGACCCCGGCCGCACCCCCTCCAGGACCTGCCGTGCCACGGCGTCCGCGTCCGTCGCGAACGCGTCCCCGCCGACCACGTCCCACTGCACCGCGGTCACCCCGGCCGGGGTCAGCGCCTTCAGGGCCCGCCGGTCGTAGCACCCGCCGGGAAAGCGGAAGTACGGCATCGGATCGGGCACCCCGGCCTCGCGGAACGCCCCGTACGCCCGCTCCACATCCGCGCGCATCCGGTTCTCGGAGACGGTCGGCAGCCCGTAGCAGTCGTCGGTGAAGGCGTAGTGGCTGTAGGAGTGGTTGGCGACCTCGAAGAGCGGGTCCCGGCCGATGGAGCGGGCCTGGGCCGGGTACTCCTCGGCCCATCGGCCCGTCATGAACACCGTGGCCGGCACCTTCAGCGCGCGCAGCGTCGAGATCAGCCGCGGATTGTCGAACCGCTCGCCCGCCGCCGCCCGGGGCCCCTGGCCGGCGGTCATGTCGGCGTCGAAGGTGAGCGCGACGGTCCTGTCCGAGGCGCGGCGAGGGCCGTTCTCGAAGACGGGGGTCAGGCCGGCCGGGCCGGGGGCGAGGGTCGGCGGCCGGGACGGGGTCGCGGAGGGCGCGGAGGGCGCGGGGCGAGCGGGCTGGGGTGGCTGGGGTGCCTGAGGAGTGCCGCAGGCGGCGAGAGTGGCGAGGGCGGCGGCAAGGCCGCAGGCGGTGGTGACACGACGTACGCGAGTGATCACCGTAGGAACGTATGATGATCATCTCTCTACGGGTGCAGGCGCGGCTGCGATGTCACCCGGTCAGATCTCCCGCTGCTCCAACGGCCGCGTCGCCGGCCCCTGCACCACCTTGCCGTCCGTGTCGAAGCGCGAGCCGTGGCACGGGCACTCCCACGCACACTCGGCCGCGTTGAAGGCGACCAGACAGCCCATGTGGGTGCAGCGCGGCGAGAGGGCGTGCAGATGACCGGCCTCGTCCCGGTACACGGCGAGCCGGTCGCCGTCGGCGCGGACGACGGCGCCCTCGCCGGGCGGCAGCGCCTCGACCGGCGGCGGGGGCCGCAGCCGGTCGCCGACGAAGTGGCGGGCGACCTGCGCCTGGTGCTTGAGGAACGACGGCGCCTCGCGGACGGTCGAGCGCAGCCGGCGCGGGTCGTACAGCTCGCTCCACGCGCACTCCTCGCCTGTGATCTGCGCCGTGAGGAGACGGCCCGCCATGATCCCGCCGCTCATGCCCCAGCCGCCGAAGCCGGTGGCGACGTAGGTGTGGTGGGCGCCCGGGTGCATCGGGCCGACGAGCGGGACGGTGTCCGTGGGGTCGTTGTCCTGGGTGGCCCAGGCGTGGGTGAGGGTGACGTCGGGGAAGTGCTCGGCGGCCCAGTCGGACAGGTGCTGGAAGCGGGAGCGGGTGTCGCCGGTGCCGGGCGTGAAGTGCTCCCCGGTGACGATGAGCAGCCGGTCCTCGCCGTGCGGTGCCGTACGGACCGACCGGGTGCCCTCGTCCGGCGTGATGTACATGCCGTCCGGGTCCCGGTCGGCGCCGATGGTGCCGGCGACGACCAGCTCGCGGCGCGGGGAGAGCCGGGTGAACAGCAGGGCGCGGTCGAAGACCGGATAGTGCGTGGCGACCACGACGTCCCGGGCGGTCACCCGCGCCCCCGCGTCGGTGGTCAGCCGGCACGGCTCGCCCTCCTCCAGGCCCACCACCGTGGTGTGCTCGTACACCTGCCCGCCGCGCGCGACCAGGTCGTCGGCGAGGGCCAGCAGGTACTTGCGCGGATGGAACTGCGCCTGCCCGGTGACCTTCACGGCGCCCGCCACGGGGAACGGCAGCCCGGTCTCCGTGACGAAGGAGGCCGGCAGCCCCGCCTCCCGCGCGGCCGCGGCCTCGGCGCGCAGCTCGTTGATCCGGCCCGCGTCGCAGGCGTACGTGTACGCGCTCCGGCGCTCCCAGTCGCAGTCGACGCCCAGCTCTTCCGCGGTCCGCGCGGCCCGCTCGATCGCCTCGGACTGCGAGCGGGCGTACAGCCGTGCCCCCTCGGGACCGCGGGTGCGCCGCAGCTTGTCGTAGATCAGGGTGTGCAGGGCGGTCACCTTGGCGGTGGTGTGCCCGGTGACGCCGGCCGCCACCCGCTCGGCCTCCAGCAGCGCCACGCGCCGCCCGGCCCGCGCCAGCTCCCAGGCCGTGCTCAGCCCGGCGATTCCGGCGCCGATCACGGCCACGTCCACCTCGATGTCGTCCGCCAGCGTGGCGCGGTCCGGGCCCTGTGCGGTCTCAAGCCAGTACGAGCCGCTGACGTGCGGGTTCTCGGTCATGCGGGCCGGGTACCCCGTCCGGCCCGGTTCACTGCGCGAGCAATCGCCGGCGGCACTCCGCCACGTCGAAGTCGGGCTTCGGATACCGCGGGTCGAGCTCCCGGAGATGCTCCAGGAGCAGCCGGCCCACCGCCCAGTTCCGGTACCACTTGTGGTCCGACGGGATCACGTACCAGGGGGCGTACGACGTCGAGCAGCGCTCCAGGGCGATCGTGTACGCCTCCTGGAACGCGGGCCACAGCGCCCGGTCGTCGATGTCGGACGGGCTGAACTTCCAGTGCTTGTCCGGGCGGTCGAGGCGTTTGACCAGGCGGCGCCGCTGCTCCTGGTAGGAGATGTCCAGGAAGCACTTGATCACGGTCGTACCGTCGTCGGCGAGGGACTTCTCGAAGCGGTTGATCTCGTCGTAGCGGCGCTCGATCTCGTCGCGCGGGGCGAGCTCGCGGACCCGGGCGACGAGGACGTCCTCGTAGTGCGAGCGGTCGAAGATGCCCAGCTCGCCGGGGTGCGGGAGGGCCTGCTCGACCCGCCACAGGAAGGGGTGCGCCCGCTCCTCGGCGGTGGGTGCCTGGAACGCCCGGACGCGGCAGCCGGCGGGGTTGCAGAAGCCGATCACGTGCTTGATCGTGCCGCCCTTGCCGCTGGTGTCCATGCCCTGGAGGACGAGCAGGACCCGGCGCCGGTCACCCGCCGTGCTGGCCGCGAACAGGCGTTCCTGCAGGTCGGCGAGGTCCTCGCCCATGCGGGCGGTGGCCGCCTTGCCCGCGGACTTGTCCCCGGGGCCGACAGGGAGCGAGCCGGTGTCGTAGGAGGAGAGATCGACCGGCTCGCCGCCCGGAACGCGCAGCAGCTCACGGAGCCTGGTCCTGCCGCCCTTCCCGGACTTCCGTCGAGCGTCCTTGTCGGCCACGGGGCACCCCTTCCGGTCCGGCTACTTACGCCACGGCCCCGTCACCGCGAAGGTCGTCCCGGGCCTGTAGCAGTTGACGTACATCGTCCCGCCGTCCGGAGAGAAGGTCACTCCGGCGAACTCGCCCCACTCCGGTTCCTCCGGAGTACCGATGGTCTGACGGTTGCGGGCCATCGCGTAGACCTCGCCGCGCCGGGTGACGCCGTAGACGTGCTGGGCGCCGTTGCCGTCCTCGCAGACCATCAGGCCGCCGCTGGGGGCGAGACAGATGTTGTCCGGGGACTCGCCGGGGAGCTGGATGTCGGTGTCCGGGCCGAAGACGATCACCAGGGTCAGCCGGCGCTCGGAGGGGTCGTAGCGCCAGATCTGCCCGAAGTGGTCGGCCGCCGAGCCCTCCGCGCTGCGCGCGAACGACGACACGAAGTACACCGACCGGCCGCCCCAGTAGCAGCCCTCCAGCTTCTGCGCGTGCGTGATGCCCTTCGGGCCGAAATCCTGGAGGCGGATGGGGGTTTCGGCCGCGAGCGGGTCCGGTACGTCGACCCACTCGACGCCGTCGAAGCAGGCGCCCGTGTCCTGGATCGAGGACAGGTCGGGTACGCCGGGCACGCGCATGGCCTGGAGCCGGCCGCCCTTGCGCAGCGAGCCGGGTCCGCCGAGCGGCTTCTCGGGAAGGAAGCGGTAGAAGAGGCCGAAGGGCTTGAGGAAGGCGTCCTCGGTCTCGTAGATGATGCCCCGCTTCGGGTCGACGGCGATCGCCTCGTGCTGGAAGCGGCCCATCGCGGTCAGCGGTACGGCGCCGGAGCGGTGCGGGTCGACCGGGTCGACCTCGAAGATGAAGCCGTGGTCCTTGGTGTAGCCGTTGGTGCCGGCCTTGTCCTCGGTCTCCTCGCAGGTCAGCCAGGTGCCCCAAGGGGTCGGTCCGCCCGCGCAGTTGACGGCCGTACCGGCGATCGCGACCCGCTCGGACAGCACCTTGGCACGGGAGTCGAGCGTCAGCGTCGTACAGCCGCCCTTGCCGGCCGGGTCGTACGTCAGCCCCTTGACCGTCGGGACGGCGAGCGTGGCGGTGTTGCGGTTCTCGTGGTTGCGGACCAGATGTACGACGCGAGCACTGCCGTTTCTGCCGGCGAAGGCCGACATGCCGTCGTGGTTGGAGGGCACCTTGCCCTCGCCGGAGCGCAGCGGGTCGCCCTCGCGGGACAGAACCCGGTAGCGGAAACCTTCCGGCAGATCGAGCAGGCCCTTCGGATCGGGTACGAGTGGGCCGTAGCCGGTGTGGCCCAGGGGCTGTGCGGCGGCGGTGCCCGCGAAGAGTTCGGAGAGGTTTCCGGCGAAGGCGATCGAGACGCCCAGGGCACCCGTGCGGGCCAGTATCTGACGGCGGGTCGACGTGTCGGCTGTCGAGGCGGAGGCCGTCTCGGAGGCCGTCTCGGAGGCGGAGGTGGTGGTCTCGGACATGGGGGCAGCAACCTTCCTGCTGGCGGACAGGAACCTGTGACCCCGCCGTGTCTACCACCTGCCGACGGCCACGGGAACCACGCGCGTAGACGTGTCACTTCCCGATCGGCTTCTGGGACGCCTGCTCCACAGGCGCCTGCTGTGCCCGCTCCAGGAAGCGCAACAGCTCCACCGGGAAGGGCAGGACGAGGGTCGAGTTCTTCTCGGCGGCGACCGCCACCACCGTCTGCAACAGGCGCAGTTGGAGCGCGGCGGGCTGCTCCGACATCACGCCGGCGGCCTCCGCGAGCTTCTTGGACGCCTGCAGTTCCGCGTCCGCGTTGATGATCCGGGCCCGCCGCTCACGGTCCGCCTCGGCCTGGCGGGCCATGGAACGCTTCATGGTCTCGGGCAGCGACACGTCCTTGATCTCGACGCGGTCGATGGTCACGCCCCACTCCACGGCCGGGCTGTCGATCATCAACTCCAGCCCCTGGTTCAGCTTTTCGCGGTTCGACAGCAGGTCGTCCAGATCGCTCTTGCCGATGATCGAACGCAGGGAGGTCTGCGCCATCTGGGAGACCGCGAACTTGTAGTCCTCGACGCGGACGAGCGCGTACGCCGCGTCGACCACCTTGAAGTACACGACCGCGTCCACGCGCACCGTCACGTTGTCCCGGGTGATGCCCTCCTGGGCCGGCACCGGCATCGTGACGATCTGCATGTTCACTTTGTGCAGCCGGTCCACGAGCGGGATGATCAGGGTGAACCCCGGCGGTCGCACGTCACCGGCGAGCCGCCCGAGCCGGAAGACCACCCCGCGTTCGTACTGCTTGACGATCCGCGCCGCCGAGGCGATGTAGACGACCCCGGCGGAACCGGCGGCGACGGCCGCCGTCAACAGTTCCTGGAGCATCCCGGCCTCCTCGTCGAGAGGTCCGCTCTGTCTGCTCCTGCAACGATATGCCCGGTGCCTGGTCCGGGGCCACGATCGGCCCCGGACCAGGCACCGGTGTGCTTACGCGGCGGTGACGACCCGCACGGGTTCCGTGCCGACCGCGCTATGCCGCTCGGCCCAGTTCTCCAAGGCCTGACGGCAGGCGTGGTCGAGGTGGTGCAGCCCGGACAGGTCCAGCTCGACCGGGCGGTCCTGGGGCAGCGACTCCAGATCGTCGAGGATCTTCGGCAGCCGGAGGAAGGTCGCGTTGCCCGACAGGTACGCCTGGACGGGGCCGGCGCCCTTGTCTATGACCTCCATCTTGATGTGCGAGGCCTCCCAGGCGGTCTTCACGACCGCCAGCGCGAGACCGATGAGCACGCCCTCGAACATGCTGACCGCGACGATCGACACGGCCGTGACGACCAGGATCAGCGCCTCGCCGCGGTGCTCGCGCCACAGCGACACGATCTGCCGGACGGGGATGAGCTTGGCGCCGGCGTGCACCAGGATGCCCGCCAGAGCCGGGATCGGGATGTACGCCAGGACGTTGGGCAGCAGCGCCGCGAACAGCAGCAGCCACACGCCGTGCATCACGCGGGACGCCTTCGTCTTCGCGCCCGCCTGGACGTTCGCGGCGCTGCGCACGATCACCGCGGTCATCGGCAGCGCGCCGAGCACACCGCAGAGCGCGTTGCCGGCGCCCTGCGCGACCAGTTCCTTGTCGTACTCGGTGCGCGGACCGTCGTGCAGCCGGTCCACGGCCGCCGCGCTGAACAGTGACTCGGCGGACGCGATCAGCGTGAACGCGACGATCGTGCCGAGCACGCCTACTGTCGCGAGTTCGCCGAAGGCGTCCATCGACGGCGGCTGGATGGAGCCCAGCAGCCCCTGCACCTCGACGGT
The DNA here is from genome assembly GCF_059026085.1 of Streptomyces sp. a15. NCBI lineage: Bacteria > Bacillati > Actinomycetota > Actinomycetes > Kitasatosporales > Streptomycetaceae > Streptomyces > Streptomyces sp. A15. The sequence continues at coordinate 119,202 of NZ_JBWLKM010000004.1, forward strand.
GGCGACCGGCATTGAGAACACCAGGGCGGCGAGCGTCGCGAGACCGACGGCGGCGAGCGGTCCGGGGACCGTGCGCAGCTGCTTCGGCATCCGCTTCCACAGCACGAGCACGGCGATGGTGCCCGCGCCGAGGCCGAGCGAGGCCAGCGCGCCGGTGTTCTGGACGGCGTCGGCGAGGGCGCCGGGCAGTCCGGCTATTTTGCCGAGGCCGGAGGCCGGGGCCTCGGCGTCCACGACCGAGTACAGCTGTCCGGCGATCAGGACCAGCCCGATTCCGGCCAGCATGCCCTCGACGACGGAGACCGAGATGGCCCGGAAGTAGCGCCCGAGCTTCAGGCCGCCCATGAGGATCTGGAGCAGCCCGGTCGCCAGGACGATCACGCCGAGCACGGGCAGGCCGTATTCCTGGACGGCCTCGAAGACGAGCACGGTCATACCCGCGGCCGGTCCGGAGACCTGGAGGCTGCTGCCCCGCATGAGACCGGTGACGATGCCGCCGACGATGCCGGTGACCAGGCCCAGCTCGGCCGGGACCCCGGAGGCGACGGCCACGCCGACGCACAGCGGGAGGGCGACGAGGAAGACGACGAGGGAGGCGGCGAAGTCCTGTCGCAGGTGAGGGTACTTGGTTCGCAGATCCACGGCCGTCCTCACAGTGCCCGGAAGGCGTCGGAGGACACGTCGTGGGTCAGCACCGACCCTGTGTGGACCTCGTAGTACCAGGCGTGGATGTTCAGTTGGCCTTCCGCCAGCTTCTTGTCGATGAAGGGGTAGGAACGGAGCCGCAGTACCTGGGCGAGGACGTGGCTCTGCACGCCCTCGGCCACGCACGGATCCTCGACCGCCCCCGCGGGGCGTGGCGTGGCGTTCGTGAGCCAGTCGCGCACGGCCGGTACGGCGGTCAGGTCGTCGCCGCGCACCAGGGCGCCGACGGCGCCGCAGTGCGAGTGCCCGCAGACGACGATGTCACGGACGCCGAGCACCTCCACCGCGTACTCGATGGTGGCCGCCTCGCTGGTGGGGTGCTCGGAGGCGTACGGAGGGACGATGTTGCCCGCGGTGCGCAGCTCGAAGAGCTCGCCGGGGCGGGCGCCCGTGATCAGCGCCGGGACGACCCGGGAATCGGAGCAGGTGATGAAGAGGACCTGCGGAGACTGGCCTTCGGCCAGCCTGGCGAACTCCTCAGGGCGCTGTCCGAACGTGCGGGCGTTGTCGATGAGGGGCTGCATGTGTGGTGACTCCTCCTGGCGCGCGGAAGGGCGCGTCGGACGTACATGACAGATGTGGGGGATGTGACTGCGTGCTGTCGGCGCTGTCAGCAGCGGAAGACCTGAAGTGCGGCCGGGGTATGGGATGTCGAGGGTCTTGACATCCGCAAGGCGCCGGGCACGGCAGGTTTGCTCACGGCCGCCGGATCCTGGGCCAGCAGTGGCCGTTCGGGCCCTTGAGGGGCGAAGTCGACGGCGCGGTGCCGGTCGCGGTTGCGCAGGGGACCGGTCGGGTCCTCGGCGGGGTCGCAGTGGCGGTGCGTGGCGGACTCGTCGCGCAGTGCCTTGCCGGAGAGCTTGGTTCCGGGCTGAGCTTTGGCCTCTGCCTGACGGACCGTATGCGCGGATGCGAAGGACGCGGTGGGTGCGAAGAACTGGAGGGCGAGCAGGACGGCGGCGAGGGCCGCTATCACGGTCCGTACCGTCGTACCTCGAAACATGCGCCCCCCTTCAGGCAGTTCTCGTCTCTGGTCCTTTGCCGGTCCTTCTCTAGCCCAAGCCAACGATTGGTCAATGGCTGGTCAAGAAACACCTTAGCCCGGCAAAGTTGTTTGCAGGGTTAACTTAGCGTTTCGACCTGAAGAGAGGCTGAAGCGGGCAGGGTGGCTGGCGTGAACTGGCTCTTGATCTTGCACAGTTGACGCGCTAGGAGGGCTCGACCAGGCCCTTCGCGTCCCGGGCCAGCGCGGTGAGTCGCGAGATCGCCCGGAAGTACTTCTTGCGGTAGCCGCCGTTCAGCATGTCCTCGCTGAAGAGCCGGTCGAAGGGCAGCCCCGCGGCCAGGACCGGGACCTCGCGGTCGTAGAGCCGGTCCGCGAGCACGACGAGCCTGAGGGCCGTCGACTGGTCGGGAATCGGCCGGACGTCGGTGAGGCAGACCGCCGTCAGGTCGTCGGTCAGGGCGCCGTAGCGGCTGGGGTGGACGTGGGCGAGGTGGTCCAGGAGCTGTGGGAAGCCGTCGAGCGAGGCGCCGGGTGTGCGGTGCGCGGCCCGGGTGACCTGCTCGTCGGTGAACGGCGCCGGCGCCTCGGGCAGACCGCGGTGGCGGTAGTCCTCGCCATCGATGCGCAGGGCGCGGAAGTGCGCGGACAGGCCCTGGATCTCGCGCAGGAAGTCGGCCGCCGCGAACCGGCCCTCGCCGAGCTTGCCCGGCAGGGTGTTGGAGGTGGCGGCGAGGGCGACGCCCGCGTCGACGAGCTTGCCGAGCAGCGTCGACACGAGGACGGTGTCACCCGGGTCGTCCAGCTCGAACTCGTCGATGCACAGCAGACGGTGGCCCGAAAGGGTCTGGACCGTCTTCTGGAAGCCGAGGGCGCCGACCAGGTTGGTCAGCTCCACGAAGGTGCCGAACGCCTTGAGCGCGGGCTCGGCCGGGGTGGCGTGCCAGAGGGAGGCGAGCAGGTGGGTCTTGCCGACGCCGTAGCCGCCGTCGAGGTAGACGCCACGGGGGCCGGGCGGGGTCTTCGGCGCCTTGCCCTTCCCGAGGCCCAGGAAGCCGCGCCTGACCTTGCCGGCGCCGGAGGCGTGAGCCCCGCCGAGCCCGGCTGCGAAGCCTTCGAGGACGCGCACGGCCTCGGTCTGGCTGGGCTGGTTCGGGTCCGGGATGTACGTCCCGAAGCGCACCGAGTCGAACCGCGGCGGCGGCACCATCTCGGCGACCAGCCGGTCCGCGGGGACATGGGGCTCACGGTCGCACAGGGACAGCGGGGCGGTGTCGGCTATGGGGCCGAATCCGGACGCGGCGGGGGAGGTAGGCACGGTTACCCATGCTAGGGCCTGCCCGGCGGGACCGGCCTGACCGGGTGTGCGGCGCCCGGCGGACGAGCCCGGTGAAGCCGAGGGCGGGGAGGCCCGCCGGACCCCGCGCCCTGGGCCCGACCGACCGGTCAGAGCGCAGGGGGGCGTGCCACACTGCACGACATGCGACGCCTGTTCCCTGTGACCGATGAGACAGAGGCCCGGACCCCCGGTGAGGGTCCCCCCGGCGAGGGGGTGGGGGGTGCGCGTGAAGGCTCCGGAGGTGATGGCGCCGGCGGGGTCGGCCGGGCCCACCTGGTCGACCGCGAGTGGAGCCTTGCCGAGCTGGCCGCCGCCTACGCCTATCCCGAGCTGGGGCCCCAGGGGGCGGCCGGGGCGGCCGGTTCCGGGGCCGGCTCCGGTGGTCCGGAGGCCTGGCTGCGGGCCAACATGGTGTCCACGCTCGACGGGGCCGCCCAGCACGACGGCCATTCGCAGCCCATCTCCAGCGCCGCCGACATGCGGATCTTCGGCACCCTGCGGGCTCTCGCGGACGTGGTGATCGCCGGCGCGGAAACGGTACGCCAGGAGGGATACCGCCCCGCACGCGCGCGTGCCGAGTTCGCGGAGATGCGGGAGGCGGCGGGGCAGGGGCCGGTCCCCGCGATCGCGGTGGTCAGCGCCAGCCTGAACCTGGACTTCTCGCTCCCGCTGTTCACCTCGCCCCTGGTGCCCACCCTGATCCTCACGGGCGCCGCCGCGGCCCCGGACCGGATCGCGGCGGCCGAGAAGGCGGGCGCGCGGGTGGTCGTCGCCGGTGACGGCGTCGGCGTCGAGCCCGCCCGTGCCGTCCGGGCCCTCGCCGAGCTCGGCCACACGCGGCTGCTCACGGAGGGCGGCCCGCGGCTGCTCGGCCAGCTGGTGGCCGCCGGGGTGCTCGACGAGCTCTGCCTGACCGTGGCCCCGATGCTCAGCGCGGGAGACGCGCAGCGCATCGCGGGCGGGCCCTCGGTCGCCGTTCCGCAGCGGTTCGCACTGGCGTCCCTGCTGGAGGAGGAGGGCTTCCTCTTCAGCCGCTACCGACGGCCGTGAGCCGGCCGGAAGCGGCGGCCGTGAGCCCGGGGCCACCGGCCGTGACGGGCCCGGCTGCTCCGGAAACCGGCTCGATCGACCCCTTCGGCAGCGACTCGGCGGAATCTGCCGTTCCGTTTCGTTTTCCACGGGCACACTGAAACCGGCAGTACCCGTGCGATCGCGGGGCAGGATGGTTTCCGCAGGGCCTCGCACGGCCCACGGAGGAGAAGGGGCGCCCGGTGTTCACAAGCGTTTTGATGATCGAGAAGGCCCTTACGTCCGCCGACGTGGAGTTCGTCACCACCTTGCACGGGGACGAACCGGTCGCCTTCCACGTCCTGCTGCAGCCGCGCGGCGACCAGGCGGACCGGCTGCTGCGGGCCATCGACGACGTCGCGCTCGGCGAGATCGACGAGGCCGCGCGGGAGCTCGAGACGGCGGAGGGCGAGAAGGTGAAGGGGCTCGCCGAGCAGGCGCTCGACGTGTCCCTGCGCGCCCTGCGGGCGGCCGGCAGCGAGGCGGAGGGGCGGCTGATCGAGGCCCATCCGCTGGACGCGCTCAAGTCCCTGGTCGGCGAGATCGACGCGGACGAGGTGATCGTGCTGACGGATCCGCACTACGTGGAGGAGTTCTTCCACCGGGACTGGGCGTCGCGGGCGCGGCACAAGGTGGGGGTGCCGGTGCTGAAGCTGTTCTCGCACAGCAAGGCCTGACGCAACCGGCTGTCCGTCGCGTGGGCCACGGGTCAGTAGGGTGGGTGGCCGAACCGTCGCCGCACCAGCACGTACAGGGAGACACACATGGCACCCGGCCTTCCCACCGCCATGGACCGACCGCATTTCATCGGCATCGGCGGGGCCGGGATGTCCGGGATCGCGAAGATCCTCGCGCAGCGCGGGGCGAAGGTGGCGGGCAGTGACGCGAAGGAGTCCGCGACCGCCGAAGCACTGCGCGCGCTGGGCGCGACCGTGCACATCGGGCACGCGGCGGAGCACCTGGCGGACGACGCCACGTGCGTCGTCGTCTCGTCGGCGATCCGGGCCGACAACCCGGAGCTGGCCCGGGCGGCCGAGCTGGGCATCCCGGTGGTCCACCGTTCGGACGCGCTCGCCCGGCTGATGGACGGCCTGCGTCCGATCGCGGTCGCGGGCACGCACGGCAAGACCACGACCACGTCGATGCTGGCCGTGTCGCTGAGCGAGCTGGGCCTGAAGCCGTCGTACGCGATCGGCGGCGATCTGGACGTGCCCGGCTCCAACGCCCTGCACGGCGCGGGCGAGATCTTCGTCGCCGAGGCGGACGAGTCGGACCGCAGCTTCCACAAGTACGCGCCCGAGGTCGCGATCATCCTCAACGTCGAGCTCGACCACCACGCCAACTACGCCTCCATGGACGAGATCTACGAGTCCTTCGAGACGTTCGCGGGCAAGATCGTGCCCGGTGGCACGCTGGTGATCACGGCGGACCACGAGGGCGCGCGGGAGCTGACGCGGCGGCTGGCCGGGTCGGTGCGGACGGTGACGTACGGGGAGTCGGAGGACGCCGACGTACGGGTTCTGTCCGTGACGGCGCAGGGACTGAAGAGTGAGGTCAGTGTCCTGCTGGACGGCGAGGAACTCACCTTCACGGTCTCCGTGCCCGGCCGTCACTACGCCCACAACGCGGTGGCGGCGCTCGCGGCGGGCGTGGCGCTGGGCGTGCCGGCCGCCGAGCTGGCCCCGGCGCTGGCCGCGTACACCGGTGTGAAGCGGCGCCTCCAGCTGAAGGGCGAGGCGGCGGGGGTCCAGGTCATCGACTCCTACGCCCACCACCCGACGGAGATGACGGCGGACCTGGAGGCGATGCGCGCGGCGGCCGGCGACGCCCGGATCCTGGTCGTCTTCCAGCCGCACCTCTTCTCCCGGACGCAGGAACTGGGCAAGGAGATGGGCCAGTCCCTGGCCCTGGCCGACGCGTCGGTCGTCCTGGACATCTATCCGGCCCGCGAGGACCCGATCCCGGGCGTGACGAGCGAGCTGATCATCGAGGCGGCGCGGGCCGCGGGCGCGGACGTGACGCCGGTGCGCGACAAGGGCGCGGTGCCGGAGGCCGTCGCGGGAATGGCGAAGCCCGGTGATCTCGTTCTCACCATGGGCGCGGGTGACGTGACGGACCTCGGCCCGCAGATTCTGGACCGTCTCGCACAGCAGTAACTCGCACAGAAGCAGAGGGGTTGGCCGACATGTCGTACGACGTCGAGAAGCCGGACGAGCAGTGGCGCGCGGAGCTGACCCCGGCGGAGTACGCCGTGCTGCGGCAGGCCGGCACGGAGCCCGCCTTCGTGGGTGAGTACACCGACACGAAGACCGAGGGCGTCTACTCCTGCCGCGCCTGCGGCGCCGAACTCTTCACCTCCACCACGAAGTTCGAGTCCCACTGCGGCTGGCCGTCCTTCTACGACCCGAGGGACACCGACGCGGTCGAGCTCATCCAGGACCGGTCGCACGGGATGACGCGGACCGAGGTGCGGTGTGCCCGGTGCGGGTCGCACCTCGGGCACGTCTTCGAGGGGGAGGGCTACCCGACCCCCACGGACCAGCGGTACTGCATCAACAGCATCTCGCTGAGGCTGACGCCCGAGGGCGAGTGACCTGACACTCAGCGCGGCGCCGCCGTGCTGTTCCTGACGACCAGGCTGGTCGGGACGAGGTCGGTCCCGGGCCGAGGATCGCCCTGGGTGCGGATCTGGTGGAGGACGCCCTGCACGCAGCGGCGGCCCACCTCGGCGAAGTCCTGGTGGACGGTGGTGAGGGGCGGGACGAAGAAGGCCGCGTCGGGGATGTCGTCGAAGCCGACGACGCTGACGTCCCGGGGGACGGACAGGCCGCGTTCGTGGAAGGCGCGCAGCAGGCCGAGGGCCATCTGGTCGTTGGAGGCGAACACGGCGGTGCAGTCGGGTTTGTCGGCGAGCGCGAGGCCGGCCGCGTAGCCCGACTCGGCCGACCAGTCGCCGTACAGAGGCGGCGGCACCGGGCACCCGGCCTCCTCCAGGACCGCGCGCCAGGCCTGCGTCCGGCGCTGGCCCGCGAACGAGGTCTCGGGGCCCGTCACATGCCACACGGTCCGGTGGCCCAGGTCGAGCAGATGGCGTACGGCCTTCCGCGCGCCGTCGGCCTGGTCGGTGTCGACCACGCTGTGGCGGTCGCCGGCGTCGGAGTCCACGACCACGACATGGACGCCGGGCGGCAGTTGGACCGTGGCGGCGTCGAGCAGGTGGATCTCCATGATGACGATGACGGCGTCGACGGCCAGCTCGCCCATGCGCGTGAACGCCCCCAGCACGTTGTCCTGGGTCGGGACGTCGATGGGGATCAGCGTGATCGCGTACCCCTCGGCCGCGGCGTGCGTGGCGATCGCCTCCACGGTGCGGCTGTTGCCCGTCGAGGACAGGCTGAAGAGGATCACGCCGATGGTGTTGAACTGGCCGTACCGCAGGGCGCGGGCGGCGCTGTTGGGCCGGTAGCCCAGCTCGCGCATCGCGGCGAGCACCTGCTCCCGGGTCGAACTGATCACTCCGGGATGGCCGTTGGAGACCCGCGAGACCGTCTGGGAAGAGACGCCCGCGAGCTGCGCCACATCGGCCATGGAGACCCGCTGCTTGCGGCGCCCGCCGGGCACGCCCGAACCGCCCCGTTCCACCACTGGTGCCTCCTTCGACCCATCCGCAGCCTGTTGCGCGACGCACCGGATGTTACGTGTGGGAAACCTTGACGGCCGCTGGGGCGGATGTCACGATTCCGGCGCCGCCAAGTTTACGTAAATATCACCCTGGACCCCCACCGCTTGCCGTGCATGTTTACGTAAACACGCTGAACCTGAAAGGGTACGTCGATGCGCAGGACCCCCACCAGCACCCGCTTCACGCCCCGGTTGCGTACCGCCTTCGTCGCGGTCGCCCTCGCCGCGATCAGCGGCACCACCCTCGCCGGCAGCCCGGCCTCCGCCTCCGCCGCGTCGCCGAAGACGGACACCACCCAGTTCAAGGGCGTGAACTGGGCCGACCCGCGCGACAACTTCGCCGACGACCTCCTCCAGCTGTCCGGTCTGTCGACCTCCGACACCTACGCCCAGACCTACACCAAGGCGAGCCGGATCATCTCGGCGTTCCGCGCCAACCTCGGGGCCAACACCGTGCGGCTGCCCATCAACCCGTACACGGTCAACGGCAGTTACTGGAAGTCGTACCGCGGGGTCATCGACGCGGCCTCGGACAAGGGCTTCAAGGTCATCGTGTCCTACTGGGAGGGGACGGGCGCCCAGAAGGACGGCTTCATCGACGACGAGGCCACCTACTGGCCCATGTGGAACAACGTCGTCAAGGCCTACAAGAACGACAGCCGCGTCTACTTCGAGCCGATGAACGAGCCGCACGGCTACACCGACACCGAGTGGGCCGACAAGGCCGCGAAGTGGCTGTCGACCTACCCGTCGGTCCCGCGCAACCGGATCTTCGTCAGCGGCGCCGGCTACAACGACCACGTCACCTCGGTGTGTGCCGACCCGCGCCTGAAGGGCACCTACCTGTCGCTGCACCACTACGGGTTCTGGAAGGAGTACGCCACCTACGACCAGTGGGTGGCCGACCTGAAGGTGCGCATCGGGGACTGCGCGAACCGGACCGTCGCGGACGAGTTCGGATCCCCGATGACCACCGGCCTGAACTACAACGTGCCGACCCCGGACAACAACTACATCAACTTCCTCCAGGCCGTCACCGACACCTTCCGCGAGCTCAAGATGGGCTCCGTCTACTGGCCCGGCCTGCGCACCGACGACACCTACTCCCTCCAGACCCTGACTGGCGACCCCGCCCGCCCCTGGCTGGCCACCACCAACCAGTCCGGCGCGGACCGGCTCGCCTGGGCCTGGGGACGCGGCAAGGCCGTCCAGCAGCCCTGACCCGGACGACCCCGTTCTCGGTGGCCCTCGCGACCTGACGCGGGGGCCACCGGCCGCTCATCGGGAGTGCGGCACAATCCCCGGCGCAGCCGCCACGGCCACTGGTGGGCGAAGCTTCCCCGGGCTGAGGTGCGGGTGCTCACGAACCGGCCGTGGCCGACCACCGTTCCCTACAGCACCTTGCGATGGACGAGCGCCGACAGGACGAGCGCGCCCGGGATCAGCGGCAGCCAGATCGTCACCACGCGGTAGCCGATGACGGTCGCCGTGGCGAGGCTCAGAGGCGCGCCGAGTGCGGCCATCGTGAAGACCAGGGCCGCGTCCACGGGGCCGATGCCGCCCGGTGCGGGGACTGCTCCGGCGACCGCGCCCGCGGCGAGGAACGCGAGGGTGACCTGCGCCCAGCTCAGCGGCAGGCCGAGCGCGGCGCCGACCGAGGCGATCACGCTCGCCTGGAGGAGCGGGGTGGCGGCGGCCCCGCCCCACAGGGCGAGGACGCGGGCGGGCCGGGTGTGCAGCAGCCTGGCGTCGGTCAGCGCGGTGCGTACGAAGGTGAGGGCGGGGCGGCGCAGCGGGGGTACGGCCGCCGCGAGCAGGGCCGGTGCCGCGAGACCGAGGGTCACGGCCCCGGCGCCCAGGAGCAACGTTCCTTCGTCAGGGGCGAGTTGGTCCAGCCGCAGCAGGTCGGGGAAGGCCGCGAGGAAGACGAGGAGCACCAGCGTCTTCGCGATCGGGCGGACCAGTACGTAGAGGGCGAGGGAGGCGGCGGCCCGGGGCAGGGGGATGCCCCGGCCCAGCAGGAAACGCAGCGTGACCGCATGGGCGCCCATGCTCGCCGGGAGCACGTGGTTCGCGGCGCCGGCGGCGAACTGCGACGCGAGCAGCAGGCCCGGCGGCAGTCGGTCGGGCAGGGCGCCCTGCCGTACGCACGCGGCGGCCACCCAGCCGAGGCAGGTGAAGAACACCGCCGCCAGCAGCCACCAGGGGTCGGCTGCGGCCAGCCGGGCGGCGCCGTCGTACACGGTGTGCCAGTCGAACGCCGCCCACGCCCCGATCAGCAGGAGCGGGAGCAGGCTCAGCGCCTTGGGGAGGAGGCGCGCGAGGGCGGGGGAGCGGGCGGGGCCGGAGGCGAGGTCAGGAGCGGGGGCAGGGTCAGGAGCGGAGGCGGGGTCAGGAGCGGAGGCGGGGAGCGCTCCGGGGGGACCGTCGAGCGGGAGCAGGGACACGGCGCACGTCGTCCTTCCGCGTCGCGCCCCGCGCGGTGCGGCGCGGGGCGCGACGGATCCGAGGCGGGGCGGGACAGCAGGCGAGCAGACGAGCAGGTGGGGACCGCTGAGTCTTTCCCGTTCGGTGTGACGCCGTGGTGACCGGAAACCGACGGGGTGTGGGCGTGCGGCCGTCGGAAGTGAGTTTGCCCAGGGGGCCGGGGTCTCAGTCCCGGTGCGCCCCGGTGAGAGTGAATCACCAATCCACGTGACTGTTGACTTTTGGCTGAATGAGCCAGAGGATTTCGGGGGTGAGCCACCCCGAAGGCGTGACCCTCAGCACCGCCCGTACCGCGCTCCCCGTCGACCTGGACGAGGCGGCCCACCGCTGTCTGGTCGCCGGGTTCGACGGCACCACGGCCGTCCCCGACACCCTGAAACGGCTGGTCGACCGAGGTCTCGGCGCGGTCATCCTGTTCACCCGCAACGTGCGGGACGCGGAGCAGGTGCGCCGGCTCACCGACACCCTGCGGGCCCTGCGCCCGGACCTGCTCGTCGGCATCGACAACGAGGGCGGCGGCATCGGCCACCTGGTGAGCGCCGGCGCCCCCGAGGTGCCCGGCTCCTTCGCCCTCGGCGTCGCCGACGACCTCGATCTGACCGCCCGGTGCGCCGACGCGCTCGCCGGGCATCTGGCGACGCTCGGCATCACCGCGTCCTACGCGCCGGTCGCCGACGTCCAGCACCTCCCGGACAACCCGATCGTGCGGACCCGCGCGTTCGGCACCGACCCGGAGCTGGTGTCCCGCCACACGGCGGCCTGGATCGCCGCCACCGAGGCGCGCGGCATCGCCTCCTGCGCCAAGCACTTCCCCGGCCACGGCGGCACCGTGACCGACAGCCACCACGAGCTGGCCGTGGACCCGCGGCCGTACGACGAACTCGACCTCACGCCCTTCCGGGCCGCCATCGCCGCCGGTGTGCCGATGCTGATGAGCGCGCATGTCGTGTTCCCGGCGCTGGACGCCAACCGCCCCGCCACCCTCAGCCGCCGCATCCTGCGCGACCTGCTCCGCGACGAGCTCGCCTTCGACGGCGTCCTGGTCAGCGACGCGCTGGAGATGAAGGCGATAGCCGACCGCTACGGCGAGGCGGCCGGGGCGCGGATCGCGCTCGCCGCGGGGGCGGACCAGGTCATCGTCGCCGTACCGGATCTCGAGGTCACGCTGGGCTGCCGGGATGCCGTGCTGGACGCGCTGCGCACCGGGACACTGCCGGACGAGCGGGTCGGGGAGGCCGCGGGGCGGGTGCGCCGGCTCGCGGAGCGGTATGCGGCGCCCGCGGCCGAGGTCGCCGCGTGGGACGCGGGGGTGGGGCTGGAGGCGGCCCGCCGGGCGGTACGGAGCCGCAGTGGTCCCGTACCCGTGCGCGGCGCCCATGTCGTCGACCTGTTCCCGCCGCCGCATCCGGCGCTCAACTGGGGCGGCGAGGACCTGCTGACCGAGCTGCGTGCCGTCGACCCCACGGCCACGGGCACCTGCGTCACCGGAGAGCCCGCGGACCCGGCCGCCCTCGTCGACGGCATCGCGCGCCTGGCCCGGGACACGCCCCTGGTCGTCGCCACCTGCGACGCCGGGCTGCACCCGTGGCAGGCGGGCCTGCGCGACGCCCTGCTGGCCCGGCGGCCGGACGCGGTACGCGTGGCCACCGGGCTGCCGGACGACGGCACCCTGTGCTCGTACGGGCGCGGGAAGGTGAACCTGCGGGCGGTCGCGGAGGCGCTGGCGGGGGTGTGACGTGCCGGAGGTGACGCCTCACGGCAGGCGTACGACCTCCTTGATCCCGCGCGCCGCAAGGTAACCCTCGTCGTCCGCCCGCGACGCCAGGACCACCGCCGGCCGGACCCCCTCCCTGCGCAGCCGCATCCACGCCTCGAAGTACGCGCCTCCCGGGCCGGACACGGAACGGGTGGCCGGCGTGCAGTCCAGGACCAGGGCCGTCTCGCGCGGCCCGGGTGACGGCGGCCGGTCGCGCAGCTCGGCGACCGTGGCGGCGAGGGCGTCGGCGATCGGCTTGCGGCGGCCCGTCGCGTCGAACAGGCCCAGGGTGTACTCGAGCTCCGGATAGTCGGCCAGGGAGCGGTCCACGTCGTGGGAGCACCACCACGTCACGCCCCACAGGTTCGCGCACTTGGCCGCGTTCCGTACGGTCGCCCGCGCGAACTCCGGTGCGTCGGCGGCCGGGATGTGCGGCTCGGGCGCGCCCGTCTCCTGGACCCAGACCGGACGGGCCGGGTCGACCGCGTACGCCGTGGCGAGTTCCGTGCCGTACTCGGCGAGGTGGTGCACCTGCGGGGAGGCGGCGCCGTAGCGGCGGGCGCAGTCGCCGGAGAACACCCAGGGGTGGACGGTGGTCAGGTCGCCCTTGTGGGCCGAGGCCTCCGGGGTGAACGGGTGGTCGTCGCCGTACCAGGCGGCGTCGTACGCGGAGTGCGTGACCAGGTGACCGGGGCGCACGCCCGCGCGGGCGGCGGCCAGCAGGGTGTCGAGGTAGTGGTCGACCTCCTCGGCCGTCACCGGGTTGTGCTCGACCAGGTTGTTGAGCTCGTTGCCGAGTTGGAGACCGATCAGGTTGGGGCGGCCGGTGAGGGCGCGGCCCAGCGTGCGCAGGAGTTCGGCCTGCGCCTCGATGGCCTCGGGGTCGGTGAACACGTTGCGGTGGTGCCAGCTGCGGGTCCACTCCGGGTAGAAGTCGAAGCTGGACAGATGCCCCTGCACGCCGTCCACGAGGACGTCGAGGCCCGCCTCCGCGGCCAGGTCGACGAGCTGCGCCAGCTGGTCGACGGCGGCGGGGCGGATGAGCGTGCGGTTGGGCTGCAGGAGCGGCCACAGATGGAAGACCCGGACGTGGTCGAGGCCGAGCCCGGCTATCTGGTCCAGGTCCTCCCGGGCGTGCACGGCGTCGAAGTCGTGCCAGGAGTGGAACCAGCCGCGGCGGGGCGTGTAGTTGACGCCGAAGCGGAGTGTAGGGATGGGATCCTCCTCGAGTCCGGGGCTTGTCCTGTGTGAGTACCGCTCTTGTGCTGCGCGAATGTATCAACCACCATAGTCAGTGATGGGCAATGATTTGAACCAGAAGTATGGCGACGACGAGCTCGTCGTCGGCCTCGACGCGGGCGGCACGCGTACCCGTGTCGTGCTCGCCGCCGCCGCGGACGGCCGCCTGCTGGGCGAGGGTGCCGCCGGGCCGGGCAACGCCCTGACCGTCCCGATGCCGCAGCTCGTCGAGCATCTGGCCGAGGCCGTCGCCGCGGCGGTGCCCGAGGAGGCGCGCGGCCGGGTCGTGTCCGTGGCCGGCGGCTTCGCGGGCGCCACGGCGGCCTCCCCGGACGACCCGGGGCACCTCAATGCCCGGTCCGCCCTCACCTCGGCCCTGCGGCGGCTCGGCATCCCGGCCGGTCCGGTCGGCATCTGCAGCGACATCGAGGCCGCCTTCGCCGCCGCGCCCGGCACTCCGGCCGACGGCCTCGCCCTGGTGGCCGGCACCGGCGCGGTCGCGATGCGCATCGCCGACCGCCGGGGCACGGTCACCGTGGACGGCGACGGCTGGCTGCTCGGCGACGACGGCAGCGGCTTCTGGATCGGGCGTACGGCGGTACGGGCCGCGTTGCGCATGGCGGACGGACGGGGACCGGCGACGTCCCTGGCCGCGTCCGTGGGGCGGGCACTGGGACTGCCGGGCGGCGTGCTGCCGTACGACGGCGAGGGCGCCGGTGAGAGTGAGCGCAAGGCCGGCTGGAGTCGCCCCCACCGCGAGGCCTACCGCATGCACCTGCTCCCGGCCGTCATGGCCGACCCCCCGATCCGGCTCGCCCGGCTGGCGCCACTGGTGGCCGAGGCGGCGCGGGAGAAGGACGCGGTCGCCGAGACCATCCTCGAAGAGGCAGCCGACCAACTGACCGAGACGGTACGGGCGTTGAACCCCCGCCCCGGCGAACCGCTCGTCGCCACCGGCGGCCTGCTCGGTCCCGGCGGCCCTCTGACGGCCTCCCTGTCCGACCGCCTCGCTCCCCTCGGTCTGGCGCTCGACTGGGTGGCCGACGGCTGCCGGGGTGCCGTGGCCCTGGCCCGGCTCGCGCATGGCGGTGGCAGCCGATGAACGTCATGGTCGACCAACTGGCCGATGCCGTAGGGGCGTTGGACTCCTGCCCCGGCGAACCGCTCGTCGCCACCGGCGGCCTGCTCGGTCCCGGCGGCCCTCTGACGGCCTCCCTGTCCGACCGC
>NZ_JBWLKM010000004.1:133806-184316 GCF_059026085.1 Streptomyces sp. a15
TCGACTGGGTGGCCGACGGCTGCCGGGGTGCCGTGGCCCTGGCCCGGCTCGCGCATGGCGGTGGCAGCCGATGAACGACATGGTCTACCGCGACCCCACCGCCCCCGTCGACGCCCGCGTCCGCGACCTGCTCTCCCGGATGACCCTGCGCGAGAAGGCCGGCCAGCTCAACCAGCGGATGTACGGCTGGCACGCCTACCGCCGCACCCCCGACGGCGGCTTCGAACTCACCGAGGCCCTGCACGCCGAGACCGAGCGCTTCGCCGGGCTCGGCGCCCTCTACGGCCTGCAGCGCGCCGACGCCTGGTCCGGCGTCGGCCACACCAACGGGCCCGGTGCCGAGGACGGCGCCGCCCTCGCCGACCTGGTGCAGAGACACGTCGTCGAGCGCAGCCGGCTCGGCATACCGGCGCTGTTCGTCGAGGAGGTGCCGCACGGCCACATGGCCCTCGACGGCACGGTCCTGCCCGTGAACCTGGCCGTCGGCGCCACCTGGGACCCGGGCCTGTACGAGTACGCCGCCGCCCACGCCGCCGCCGAACTGCGGGCCCGCGGCGGCCACGTCGCCCTCGTGTCCGCGCTGGACATCGCCCGCGACCCGCGCTGGGGCCGTACGGAGGAGTGCTTCACCGAGGATCCGTACCTGGCGGCGCGGCTCACCGAGGCGCTGGTGCGGGGCATGCAGGGGGAGCACGCGGCGGGATTCGCCGCCGACAAGGCCCCCGTCGTCCTCAAGCACTTCGCCGGACAGGGCGCCACCGTCGGCGGCCGCAACTCCGCCGAGTCCGAGCTCGGGCCCCGCGAACTCCACGAGATCCACCTCCCCGCCGCCCGGGCCGGCATCCGTGCCGGAGCCGCCGCCGTCATGGCCGCGTACAACGAGGTCGACGGGATGCCCTGCTCCGGCAACAGGGCGCTGCTCACCGGGCTGTTGCGCGAGGACTGGGGCTTCGACGGGCTGGTCATGGCGGACGGACTGGCCGTGGACCGGCTGGCCCGCATCACCGGCGACCAGGTCTCCGCGGGCGCCCTCGCGCTCAACTCCGGTGTGGACCTGAGCCTTTGGGACGAGGGCTTCACCCACCTGGAAGAGGCGGTCGAGCGAGGGCTGGTGAGCGAGGACGTGCTCGACACGGCCGTCGCGCGGGTCCTCCGGCTCAAGTTCCGTCTCGGCCTGTTCGAACAGCACACCACGCCCACGGACTTTCCGGCCCACGGCAGGGACGTGAGCACGACGCTCGCCCGGGCCGCGGTCACCCTCCTCCACAACGACGGCGGTGTCCTGCCCGTCGCGGCGGGCGTCTCCCGTATCGCCGTCCTCGGACCCCAGTCCGCCACCACCGCCCACCAGTCGGGCGACTACACCGCCCCGCAACGCCCCGGCACCGGCAGCAGCGTTCTCGACGGGCTGCGGCGGCTCGCCCCGCCTGGCGTCGACATCCGCCACGCCCGCGGCTGCGCCCTCACCGGCCAAGACCTCTCCGGCATCCCCGAGGCGGTCGCCGCGGCCGCCGCCTCCGACCTGGCCGTGCTGGTGCTGGGCGGCAGCAGCGCGCGAACCTCGGACACCGACTTCGCGGCCAACGGGGCGGCCCGGGGAGCCGTCTCCGAGATGACCTGCGGCGAGGGCGTCGACCTCGCGGGACTACGGCTCGGGAGGGCCCAGTACGCCCTGCTCGACGCCGTCACCGCGACCGGCACGCCCACGGTCGTCGTCCTGATCCAGGGCCGCCCGCACGCCGTCCCCGAGGCGGCCGAGCGGGCGGCGGCGCTGCTCACTGTCTGGTACCCGGGCCCGGGGGGCGGCGAGGCGATCGCCGAGATCCTGCTGGGGCACCGGGAACCGACCGGCCGCCTCCCCGTCTCCGTCCCGCGCTCGGCGGCCCAGCTCCCCGTGTACTACAACCACAAGGACAACGAGTACGGCGACTACGTGGACGGTAGCGCCGCACCGCTCTACTCCTTCGGGCACGGGCTGTCGTACACGAGCTTCGCGTACGGACCGCCGCGGCTGTCCGGGCACACCGTCGAGGTCGACGTCACCAACACGGGGGAACGGCAGGGGCGTACGGTCGTCCAGCTCTACATTCGGCGACTGATCACTCCTGTGTGGCCGCGCACGCTCGAACTGCGCGCGTTCCGGGCTGTCGACCTTCGGGCGGGCGAGTCCCGCACCGTCGCCTTCTCGCTCGGCGCCGACCAACTCGCGCAGGTCGGCGCCGACTTGGCGACGGCCGTACTGCCGGGGACGCTGGAGATCCGGGTCGCCCAGTCGGCGGGGGACGCGCGGACCGCCGTACCGGCGACCCTGCGCGTCCCCCTCGTCTGAGACGTCAGAGCTTCACGGCCCCCGACGACACACCCTTGTAGAACCACCGCTGGGTGATGATGAACAGCACCAGCACGGGGATCACCGAGATCACCGAACCGGCCATCACCAGCCGCTGGTCGTAGCCGAACGACGACGACTGGAGGCGGGACAGCCCCAGTGTCAGCGTGAAGTGGTCCTCCGTGCGCAGGACGATCAGCGGCCACAGGAAGTCGTCCCAGGCGCTGATGAAGGTGTTGATGGTGACGACCAGGATCGCGCCGTACGCGGACGGCAGGTACAGATACCGGAACCGCTTCCACTCGCCTGCCCCGTCGAGCATCGCCGCGTCCTCG
The DNA here is from genome assembly GCF_059026085.1 of Streptomyces sp. a15. NCBI lineage: Bacteria > Bacillati > Actinomycetota > Actinomycetes > Kitasatosporales > Streptomycetaceae > Streptomyces > Streptomyces sp. A15. The sequence continues at coordinate 136,471 of NZ_JBWLKM010000004.1, forward strand.
ATCTCGCGCGGCACGGCGAGGAACGCGGCCCGCATGATCAGGACGTTGATCGCGGCGACGAAGCCGGGCAGCCAGACGCCGACCAGGTTGTCGACCAGGCCCAGGTCGCGGATGCTGAGGAACAGCGACACCATGATCGACTCGAAGGGGAACATCATGGACGCCATCAGCACGACCCAGACCAGCTTGCGGCCCTTCCAGCCGGGCTTGGAGAGCATGTAGCCGGCCATGGTGGAGAAGACGAGCTGGCTGGCGATGGAGATGACGGCGACGAAGAAGCTGTTCCTGATGTACGTCCACACCGGGACCTGGTCGAAGACCTGCCGGTAGGCGCGCAGGCTCGGGTGGTGTGGGAACAGCGAGGCGCCGGAGCCGAAGACGTCCTCGGTGGGGCCCTTGAGCGACGACAGGAGCTGCCACAGCAGCGGGCCGACGGTGATGAACAGGACGAAGACCAACAGCAGGTAGCGGACGACGAGTTCGCGGGGGCGGCCGTAGTCGCGCCAGCGCGGCATGAGGCGCCGGGGTTTGTCCACGGCCGTGGTCATGACTCGTCCTCCTTGGTCAGGCGCTGGGCGAGCAGCGTGAGGCCCAGGGTCAGGGCGAACAGGGCGACGCTGACCGCGGCGCCGTAGCCGGCGTTGCCGGTGAGCGGGTCGAGGCCGACGTCCCGGATGTAGAAGGGGAGGGTGCGGTCGGCGCCGCCGGGGCCGCCGGTGGAGCCGCCGAGCATGTAGATCTCGGTGAAGACCCGCAGGGAGCCGATGCCGGTGAGGGTGCCGACCAGCATCATCGACTGACGCACGCCCGGCACGGTGATGTGCCAGAAGCGGCGGATCGCGCCCGCGCCGTCCACGGCGGCCGCCTCGTGGAGTTCCTTCGGGACGTTCCCCAGCGCGGCCAGGTAGAAGATCATGTACCAGCCGAGGCCCTTCCAGATCGTCAGGCCCATCGCCGACAGCAGGATCAGCCACGAGTCGGACAGGAAGGGGATGGCCTCCCGGATGATGTGGGCCTTCTCCAGCCAGGTGTTGACCAGTCCCTGGTCGCTCAGCAGCCACTGCCAGCTCAGGCCGACGACCACGCTGGAGGCGAGGACGGGCGTGTAGAAGGCGGAGCGGAAGAAGCCGATGCCCGGGAGGTTCTTCTCCACGAGGATCGCCAGCAGCAGCGGCAGCAGGATCATCAGGGGGACGACGATCACCGCGTACAGGACGCTGTTGCGGGTCGCCAGCCAGAAGTCCGAGTCGCCGAACATCCGGGTGTAGTTGTCCAGCCCCACGAGGTTGTAGGTGCCGCCGAGCGGCTTGGCGTCGGTGAAGGACACCAGGAGCGTGTTGAGGAAGGGGAAGACCCCGAAGACCGTCGTGCCGACGATCGCCGGGGCCATCCACAGCCAGGGCAGCCACCACCGGCGGTAGAGGGCCGCGCCCCCCGCGTCCGCGGTCGGGCCAGGAACCACGGAGCGGAGGGCGCGGCGCAGGCGCCCCGGCGGGCGGTGCGAGGAAGTGCCGGGGCTCGGGGCGCCCGCCCCCGGGGAGGCGGGAACGGGCGCCTGGTCGAGGGTGTGCTGAGCCATCGTCAGCTGCCCTGCTCGATCAGCTCGTTGCCCTTGGACTGCGCCTCCTTGAGGGCGTCCTCGGCGCTCTTCTTGCCCTGCATGGCGAGCTGGATCTGGGCCGAGAAGGCGTTCAACTCGCCCGGCGTGAGGGCGATCTCGTCGGCCGTGGCGGTCTTGCGGTCACTTGCGACGATCTTGCGGGCCTCGGAGAAGGGGTCGGTGCCCTTGACCGACTGGAAGAACGGGTCGTCGAGCGAGGCCGTGGTGGACGGGAAGATGACCACGTTCGGGTCCTTCGCCCACTCCAGCTGGTTCTGCGCGTTGGTCAGGAACTGCCCGAAGGCCAGCGCGGTCGACGCGTTCTTGCTGGTGGACGCGACGCCGATGTACTGCGGGGCGCCGACGGTGTGGCCGAGGTCGTCCAGCATGTAGCGGGCGACACCGGTCTTCTTGTAGACGCTCGGGTTGTTCTGCTGGATGAAGCGCAGGAAGTTGGGGTTGGTGGGGCCGTAGACCAGCTTGCCCTGGCCGAAGACGTTGGCCGGGTCCTGGGTGGAGGAGAGGGAGTCCCGGGGCATCCCCCCGGCCTTGTAGAGCTTCGTCATGGCCTCGACCCACTGCGTGGTCTTCGGGTCGTCGGCGAAGGTGAACTTCTTGCCGTCGGCGGAGATGATCTTGATGCCCATCTGCTGCCAGTCGGCGGGGATCCGCGATTGGGGGTTGGCGAGGAAGGCGTAGTACTTGCCGTCCGAGGCCTCGGCCACCTTCTGGGCGTCGTCGAACAGCCCGAGGACGGTCGTCGGAGGTTTGGCCGGGTCCAGGCCGGCTTCCTTCATCAGGTCCGTGTTGAAGGTCTGCACGATGCCGCCGGAGTACCAGGGCAGCACGCTGTGCACCTTGGTCCCGGAGGCGTCCGCGTACATGCTCGACTTCCACAGCGCGGGGACGAACGGCTTGCCCGCGTCCGGGGCCTTCTTGTCCAGGTCGAGCAGGTAGCCGTTCTTGGTGAGCGCGACCGCCGTGTTCACGTTGATGTTCACCACGTCCGGCAGCGTGCAGCCCTGCGCGTCCGCGACCAGGCGCTGGGTGAAGGTGGCGTCGCCCGGGTCGTCGATCCACTTGACCTTGGTGCCGGGGTGCGCCTTCTCGAAGGCGGCGATGACCCCGTTGAAGTAGCCCCCGAAGTCCTTCTTGAGGTTGGTGGTCTGGAAGGTGATGTCGCCCTTGACGTCGCCGGTGAGCTTTCCGGACCCCACGTTGCCCTTGTCGACCTTGCAGCCGCCGGCGCTGGCGTCGCCGCTGTCGGAACCGCCGCCCAGGCCGCAGCCTGCGGCGGCAAGGGAGAGGGCGGCGATACAGGTGAGGGTGCGGGTCAGTCGTCTTGCGCGCATGTCGTGTGTCCTCCAGCAGACCGTTCAGCCAGGGATGCGGGCTGGTTCAATCAACCAACTTCGACTCCGATTGATGAAAAGGTGGACCAGAATTCATCGGAGGTCAATGGGTTGCCGTGTTGCGTTTAGGTTCCGTCCGCGATCAAGTCGCTGATCAGGGCGGCGCGGGGCGGCCTCAGTGCCGGTGTTCGTGGTCCGGGTGCGAGGGATCGCCCGGATGCTCGTACCCGTGCGCGTACACCACGCCCGCCCGCGCCCGGTCCAGCCAGTCGAAGAAGGCCCGCCGGCCCGCCGCCCGCCGCAGCTCCCACGCGATGCCCGCGCGGACCTCCTCGTACGGCAGGAAGTCCTCGGCGACCGCCCCGCCGAACGGGTCGGCGCCGCGTCTGAGCGCCTCCGGGGTGAGGAAGCGGTCCCGGTTGCGCTCGTAGTAGTCCCGTACGGCCGCCTCGGGGACGTCCTGCTCCCGCTCGAGCCGGTCGAGCAGGACCCGCGCCGCCGGGGAGTGCGCGAGCGCCGCCGCGACGATGCTGCCGAGGTCGGCCACGTCGGTCTCGGCCACCGCGAGCACCTGTGCCGCGGACACCTCCGCGGGTGGCTTCAGCCCCCGGTCCGCGCAGGCCCGGCGGGCGAGTTCGTCGGTGACGACCACCTGGGTCGCCCAGCGCCTGCGCTGCCGTTCGGTCCGGGCGAGGGCCTCGGGCCGGGTCTCGCGGTCGCGCGCCGGAACGGCCCGCAGCAGGGCGTCCACCCGCTCCTTCGCGACCCCCTCGCCGTCCACCACGGCCGCATGCCCGGTCATCGGGTCACCTCCAGCTCGACCGCCTCCGTGTAGGCGACGCACCCGTGCCAGGCGACCTTCGCCATCAGCCAGTACGACCCCGGCGGCACCGCCGAGCCGTCCACCTCGATCACACACTCCCGCTGCTCCCCGCCGCCCACGGTGAACCCCTGCAGGCCCGGCCCGACCCCCGGCCAGGTGCCCCAGGACGACACGGCCCACAACTGGCCGCTCACCGGCCCGAGGGTGGTGTTGCGCAGGGTCACCGGAACCCGGACGCGCTCGTCCCGGCGCACGGTGAGCCGATCGACTCCCAGCGCCGACACCAGACTCGGCCCGGACTGCCCGCCCGGCACGTCCAGCGCCACCACGTCCTCGTACGTCTGCCCGCCGTACGACAACCGCGCCGCCAGCCAGTGCCTTCCGGGCTCGGCGCCGGCCGGCGGCGTCACCGTGACCTCGGCGAGGCTGAACCCGCCGGGGCCCAGCGCGTACGGCAGTTCGGCGGGCTCGGCGGACCAGCCGGGCGGCACCTCGAAGACCACCGTGCCCTTCGCGGGCGCGTCGGTCAGCTCCGAGGCGACCCGGACGGTCGCGGTGACGGGACCGGAGGCGGTGAGCGCGGCGGGCGAGACGTACACGGCCACCGGCAGGTTGCCCCGCGGGGCGGGTCCGGAGTTGTGCAGCCAGTAGCGGGCGTGGACGGGCTGGGCGGGCTCGTGGGCGGCGACGCCGGGGTCCGGCTCCGACCGGCCGCCCGGTGCCGGCGTGGCGAGGAAGGTCGCCACCTCGAAGCCGGTCAGACCGACGTCCAGGCCCCCTTCCCGGTCCGGCGCCAGCCGTTCCCCGGGCCTCTCCAGTACGTCCGCACGGGCGCCCTGCGCCCAGGTGGACGGCCCGTGCACACGCGCCCGCACCGGCCGCCCGTTCACCTCGTGCATCCGGACGACGATCCCGCGCCCCGGGTCGGCGGGCGCCACGCTGCCCCGGGCGAGCGGGGAGCCGAGCGGCTTGAGGGCGTCGAGCAGGACCTCGCGGGCGGGCTCCAGCGTGAGCAGGGAGACGTGCCGGGGCAGGGTCTCGGCCCCGCTCTCGGCGCGCAGCCGCGCGGTGAGCGGACGGTTGAACTCGTGCCCGCGCGCGGGCAGTCGCTGCTCCCGCCAGTCGCCCTCGCCCGCCACGACGGCGTAGTCGAAGGTGTGCGACCAGCGCTGGAGCTGGAAGGCGGACCCGTCGGGGGCGGTGCGGCGCGGCGGGTCGACCCAGATGCCGGAGGGCCAGCCGGTGCAGGACCGCATCAGGGACATGTAGAGGTCGCCGGAGGCGGTGACCACGCAGCCGGGCGTGCCCCGGTTGAGGACGGCGAAGCCGCGCCCGTCCCAGGCGTCGCCCGGCGGCAGCGCCTCGCCGCCGCCCGCCGCGGTGGCTGTAACGCTGAAGTCGTCCAGGTCGGCGATCAGCGTGTCGACCGCCTTGGCGTCGTCCTCGGGCCCGGCCCCCGCCACCACGAGCAGCGGCAGCCGCTCCAGGTCGCGCAGGTCGGCCCCGGGCACCCACTCCTCGCGCAGCCCGGCGCGCGGCGCGACCCACACGGCCGCCACGCCCCGCTCCGCCAGCTGCCGGGCGAGCTCCCGCCCGGCGGCCGGGTCCCAGCCCAGCGCCTCGGCGACCACGGCGTTGCGGTCGGGGCCGCCGACGGCGATCCGGATGTCGGGGAGGTTGGAGTCGACCTCCAGGTCGCCGTAGCGGGGACCCCCGGCGATGGTCGAGGTCGCGGTGACGCCCGCGCGGACCAGGGCCGCCGCGAGTGGAGTGCCCAGCTCACCGGCAACTTCCCAGTCCGCGTACACCAGCTCGGCGACCCCGATCGCACGGTGGCCGACGAGTTCGCCGGACTCGTCCCGCACCGCGACCCGCGCGGTGGAGCCCAGTCCGAACCAGGTGTTGGCCGGGTTGTCCAGCGTCCAGGGGAACCGCTCGCTGTCCACCTCCACGAACCCGAACCCGCGTCCGATGACCGCGTCCGCCACCTCGTGCACCGGCAGCCCGCCCCGCACGTCGGAGGGCCAGCGCACCCGGATCAGCCGGTCGGCGCCGTCGTAGCCGTCGACGGTCGTGGAGACGTCGAGCCGGTCGACGCCCGCCCACAGGGTCAGCCGCTGCGTGTACTGGAACAGTCCGAGGTCGGCGCGGACGGTGATGCGGGACCCGGCGGGGGAGTGCTCGACGTCGATGTCGGCGGTGACGTCCCGCCCGCGGGCGGCGGTGGTCCCGGTCGGGGTGAGGTGCCACGGCCCCTCGCCGAAGCGCGGGTGCCTCGGGTACTCCTCCTGTACGACGAGCTCGTTGCCGATGTCGCCGGGGCGCAGCAGCTCCCGGCCGCCGTCCCCGTCCCCGTCCTCGTCCTCGGCGAGCGCGCGCAGACTGCTGACGCCGCCGCCGCGCGCGGGGTCGACCGTCACCTCGTAGAACTCGTTGCGGATGGTCAGGCCCTCGCCGCGGGTCCACCCGGGTGCGGAGCCCGCCGAGAGGGGGAGCGCCTTGAGGCCCATGCCGGGCACCTCCGGTACGACGACCCGGAGGCGGCCGTCCTCCTCGCGTACGGCGGGCAGGGGCCGGAAGTCCTCGCCCAGGGGCACCAGGCCGGGATCGTCGACGGTCAGCACGTCCCGCCGTTCCCAGGTCGCGGAGTTGAAGACGACCAGGTCGGGGCCGGTGCCCGGGGCGACCTGGTCGGCGAGGGCCTGGGTCGCGTCGGCGTGCACGGTCTCGGCGAGGTCGTACAGCTCCCGCCAGCCGGTCATCAGGTCGATGTAGACCTGGTCGGACTCGGAGCCGGTGATGGCGTCGTGATGGGCGCCGTAGATCAACTGCCGCCAGGCCTTGTCGAGCGCCGCGTCCGGATAGGGGTGGCCGGTGGCCAGCGAGGCCAGCGTCGCCCAGGCCTCGGCGTCGGCGAGGAGTGCCTCGCCGTACCGCTGGGCCTGCTTGGTGTCGATGTAGGAGACGTCCTTGCCGGTGTAGACCGGGTTCATGTCCCGGGTCTGCGGAGACGCCTTGCGCCCCTCCGCCTCCAGTTCCGCTCGCACGGCGGCGAAGAAGTCCCGCGGGATCGCGCTGACGAAGCGCGGCCAGACGTACCGGTCGTTCCAGTCCCGGTGGATGCCCATCACCCAGCGGCACGGCGGCGCGTAGTCCCCGCCGACCGGGAGCAGCACGTTGCGGGTGAGCGCGACCTGCTTGAGCCCCTTGAACAGCTTGAGCGCGGCCGCCTCCGCCTCGGGCAGGGTCGGAGCGTTGTCGATCGCCCAGCCGGCGCCGTAGTGGTTGACCATGTAGGCGGTCAGCAGCCCGCGCCCCGAGGGCGCGATCCAGCTGAACTCGGCCGGGAACTGCATGCGTTGGGGATCCCGGGGCTCCTCCCCGAACACCGACAGCGTCGGCCCCCACTGGTGGAACGGCCCGCGCGCCCACGAACTGGAGGTGACCCCCGCGTCCGCCATCAGCCCCGGGAACTGCGGATCGTGCCCGAACGCGTCCAGCTGCCAGGCCGTCTCCGGGGACGCCCCGATGATCCCGCGCTGGAACCCGTCGCCGTACAGCGCGTTGCGTACGGTCGCCTCCGCGCCGGTGAGATTGGTGTTCGGCTCGTTGTAGGTGCCGCCCATGATCTCGACGCGCCCGGTGCGGATCAGCTCGCGCAGAAAGGCCCGCTCCTCCGGGAAGGCGTCCCAGTACGGCTTGAGGTAGTCGACCTCCGCCAGCACGAAGGTGTATGCCGGGTCGCGCCGCGCCAGATCGCAGTGCGCCCGCACCAGGCTCATCCCGGACTGGCCGCGCGAGTCGAAGGTGCGGGCGGGCAGACCGGTGAGGGCCGGGTCGTCGGCGACGTCCCAGGTCTCGGTGTAGGCGGCCTGGGTGTTCCACCAGACGGGGTCGTAGTGGAAGTGGCTGACCATGAACATGGTCCAGCCGGGCTCGGCGGCCGTGAACTCACCGGTGTGCTGGGTGAGCCGGTCGCCGTCGGCGGCGGTGACGGTGATCTCGCGCCGCTCACCGACGGCCAGGTCGGTGTGTACGGGTATCTCGGCCCGCACGGTGCCGTCCTCGGCCGTCTGCACGACGGCGACTCCGGTGATCCCGGGGCCCTCGATGCTGAGGCGGACGGTCCGGCCGGGGGTGTGGCTCAGCTCGACGGCCACCACCTGGCGCGGCTGCTCGGTGGTTCCGACGAAGAGCTCGGTCGACTCGACAGAGGACACGCGCATGGGAGGGGGCTCCTACGAGGATGCTCGGGGGGAGCCCCATCGTGGCACCGGAACGATGATTCAAACAACCATCTCTGTATTTTTCCGGTGGTTCATCCATACGACTTCGGTTTCGGGCTCAGCGTGCGCGGCGGTTCTTCACCGCATGCTGCGGGGTGATGTGGTCGGTCAGCGCCAGCGAGGCACTCGCGCGCTGGTAGGTGAGCTGGGCGACCCGGACGTAGAGGCAGTCGATGAGGACGAGCACCGAGTGCCGACCGCCGATGCTGCCCGTGCGGCCCGGGAAAATGGTCTCCGAGGAGGACGAGATGAGCCGGATGTCGGCGGCCTTGGCGAGCGCCGAGCGCGGGTCCGTGGTGACGGCGACCGTGGTGGCGCCGCGCTCCTTGGCCATCTCGAACGGTTCGAGGGTCTCCCGGGTCGCCCCGGAGTGGGAGATCCCTATGGCCACGTCCGCCGGCGTCAGCAGGGCCGCGGAGGTGGCTGCCCCGTGCACCTCGGTCCAGCCGCGGACCGAGCAGCCGATGCGGAACAGCCGCGTCTCCGTCTCCTGCGCCACCGCGCCGCTGCCGCCGACCCCGTACACGTCGATGCGCCGGGCGCGGGCCAGGGCCTGGGCCGCGCGCTCGATCGCGTCCAGGTCGATACGGTCGATGGTCTGCTGGATGGCCCGCAGGTCCGCGGTGCCGACGACCTGCACGACCCGTTCGAGGTCGTCCTCGGGAGAGATTTCCGGGCCGATCTCGGCGCTGCCCCAGTCGGAGACCTCGCCGCGGCCGCGCTCCTGGGCCAGCTCGATCAGCAGGTGCTGGTACGAATCGAGGCCGATGGCCCGGCAGAACCGGGTCACCGTCGCCTGGGAGGTGCCGGTGCGGCGGCCCAGCTCGGCGGCCGAGCAGTGCGTGACGGCGGCCGGATCCTCCAGGATCAGCTCGCCGACCTTCCGCAGGGAGCCGGCCAGCCGCGGCAGCTCGGTACGGATGAGAGTGGTGACGTCCGTCGGGGGCATGCGAAGAATGTATCAGCCACCATTTAAGGGGCCGATTGAATACCAGGACCCTCGTGTGATTTATTGATTCACCGCTGGGGAGTCATAGGGTGGTTCAAGCCATCAGTGGTTCAAGCCATCAGTACGAACCATCAGTGCGAGCCATCAGTGCGAGCCATCAGTACATGGGGAGTGTCGCGTGTCCGTCGAGTCAGTCAGTGCCCAGGGTTTCGCTCGGCAGAGCCTGGCCGTCCTCCAGCACATCACCGAGTCCGCCCGCGAGGACGTGGCCCGCGCCGCCGACCTGATAGCGCGGTGCGTCCGCTCCGACGGCGTGATCCAGGCCTTCGGCACCGGCCACTCCCAGGCGATGGTCCTCGAAGTCGCCGGCCGCGCAGGGGGTCTGGTGCCCACCAACCGCCTGAGCATCGCCGACCTCGTGCTCTACGGCGGCGACGACCCGAGCGTCCTCGACGACCCGCTTCTGGAACGCCAGGCGGGCGTGGCCGCGCGCCTCTACGACCTCGCCGCCCCGCACCCCGAGGACCTCTTCGTCATCATCTCCAACTCGGGCGTCAACAACGTCATCGTCGAGATGGCCCTCCACGCCAAGGAGCAGGGCCACCGCATCCTGGCCATCACCTCCCTCAGCCACACCCGCGCCGTCCCCGCCGGCCACCCGAGCGGCAAGAAGCTCGTCGACCTCGCCGACGTCGTCCTCGACAACGCGGCTCCACGCGGCGACGCCCTCCTCGAACTCCCCGGCGGCGGCGCGGTGTGCGCGCTGTCCACGCTCACCGGCGTGATGCTGGTGCAGATGGCGGTCGCGGAGGCGTCGGCTGTTCTGCTGGCGGCCGGGGAGCAGCCGCCGGTGTACGTCTCGGCCAACGTGCCCGGCGGTTTCGAGGGCAACCTGGAGCTGGAGAAGCGGTACGCCGGACGGATCCGGCGCACCGCGAGCTGATCATCTGGTCTCTTGTGAGGAGGTCTCGGCGTTCATGCCGGGGAGGAACCGCATTCCGTGACGGTGGCGCGGAGCGCCGCTGTGGGCTTGGCCGGCGGAGCCGGGTGCAGGCGAACACGTGTGCCCGCGTTCGCCGGTGGGGGTGGTCGTGGCGGGAGAGGGGCGCGGGTGTGTGGATCTCGTACGTATGGTCGTCCGGCAGGGCTCGGGTGGCCGGAACGTGGACGGGGGTGAGGGCGTGGCGGAATCAGCACGGGCTGACGGAGCGGGGCATGCCCGGTACACCTTCCGGCTTCGCGTGCTGTCCACCGCCCACACGCTGCTGATGGCGGAGTGGGACAGGTGCCGGTGGGTGTGGAACGAGTGCGTGGCCAAGTCGAAGCAGGTCCATGCCTGGAACAGGAACCGTCCCGAGGGCACCGACAAGCAAACGTGCGGTCCGGCCCAGCTCGACAAGATGCTGACCGACGCCCGTGCACGCACGCCGTGGCTGCGGGAAGGCAGTTCGGTCCCGCAACAGCAGCTCATCCGGGACTTCGGCAAGTCCAAGGCCAAGGCGCACAAGGACATCCGTGAGCGGGTTCCGCAGCACCGCCGGGCCGGGATGCCCAAGTGGAAGAAGAAGCGCGAGGATCTGCCCACCCTCAACTACACCCGGCGTGGCTTCCGTCTCAAGGACGGCAGGCTGCACCTGGCGGGCGGCATCGCTGTGACGGTGGTGTGGTCGCGAGACCTTCCGGCCGAACCGTCATCGGTGCGCCTGTACCAGGACAGCCTGGGGCACTGGTACGCCAGCTTCGTCGTCCCCGCCCAGGTGCAGCCGCTCCCCGCCACCGGCCGCGTGATCGGCATCGACTGGGGTGTGACGGAGACCGCGACCACCACCAGCGATGCCCATGACCTCCCCCACGCCCAGCACGGCCGGAAGGCCAAGGAGAAGCTGACCCGGTACGACCGGATGATGGCCCGCCGCAGACCGCAGAAGGGAAAGACCGGGTCGAAGGGGTACCGCACAGCGAAGAAACTCCGGGCCAAGGTGCACCAGAAGGTCGCCCGGCAGCGCCAGGACACGGCCCGCAAGTGGGCCAAGTCCGTCGTCCGCGACCACGACGCCCTGGCCGTCGAGGACTTCAAACCGAAGTTCCTCGCCAAGACCACCATGGCCAAGAAGGCCGCCGACGCCGCCATCGGCGCCACCAAGCAGGCCCTGATCGAGATGGGCCGCAAGCACGCACGCCGCGTGCACCTGGTACACCCCGCGCACACCACGATGGACTGCGCGCAGTGTGGAGCGAGAGCCAAGCACGCTCCCCCACTGCCTTAAGGGCGCGGGGGGACCCCCAGCCGCTGGGAGAGCGCACCTACACCTGCACCGCCTGCGGAACCGTGAGGCCACGGGACAAGAACTCCGCACGTGTGATGCTCGTCCGGGCTGGTCTCAACCCGGCTGGTGATGAAGGCATAAGACCATCCGGGGCGCCGCCCCGGATGGCTGCCTGAGTCAGGAATCCCCTCCCTTCAGGGAGGGGAGGATTCAACGGGTAGTTGTCCCAGACCGACGGCGGCCTGGGCTGTGTGGCCGGGGTGGGGTCACAGGCATGGGACCGCCTCTTCGACGGACTGCCGAGGCCGGCGGAACTGCACCCCTTTCGCGAGCTGACGGGCCCCCGGCACCACGCCGTGTCCACCCCCGGCGACCTGCTCCTGCACATCCGGGCCGCCCGCACGGACCTGTGCTTCGCGCTCGCCACCGAGGCCATGCGCCGGCTGCGCGGCGCGGTGACCCTCCAGGACGAGGTCCAGGCCTTCTCGTACTTCGACGCGCGCAACCTTCTCGGTTTCGTCGACGGCACCGAGAACCCGGTCGGCCGGGCGGCCGCGGAGGCGGCTCTCGTCGGCGAGGAGGACCCCGCGTTCCGCGGCGGGGCGTACGCGATCGTGCAGAAGTACGTGCATGACGTGGACGCCTGGGAGGCGCTGGCCGTGGAGGCCCAGGAGAAGGTGATCGGCCGCACCAAACTGACCAACATCGAGCTGGACGTGCCCGGTTCGCACGTCGACGTCAACACCGTCACCGTCCCGGACGGCACCGAACTGCGCATCCTGCGCGGCGCGATGCCCTTCGGGCGGCCCGGACACGGCGAGTTCGGCACGTACTTCATCGCGTACGCCCGTACGCCCGAGGTCCCCGAGACCATGCTGCGCAAGATGTTCCTGGGCACCCGGAACGGCGGACCCGACCCGATCCTCGACTACTCCCGCGCCGTCACCGGCAGCCTCTTCTTCTGCCCCTCGGCCGAGTTCCTCAAGAGCCTCTGTTGACGGAGGCGCTGGTTAGGTTAGCCTCCCCTTATGTCACTGTCGCCTGCTGTTGACGGCCGGTCCGGCCCCTCCCGCCGACGCCTGCTCGCGGCGGGCGGCGCCCTCGCCCTGACCCCGCTGCTCGCGGCCTGTGGCGACGAGGACGACGGTCCCGCGAAGTCGAAGTCGAAGGCGAAGGCGAACGCGGAGGCGAGCGGCAGCGACGGCCCCTGGTCCTTCAAGGACGACCGCGGCCGTACGGTGAAGACGGACCGCAGGCCCGAACGGCTGGTCGCGTTCGTCAGCACCGCCGCCGCCCTGTACGACTACGGAGTCGAGTGCGTCGGCGTCTTCGGCCCGAGCAAGCCCATCGACGGCAAGCCCAACCCCCAGGCGGGGGGCATGGACGTGTCGAAGCTGACCAGCCTCGGCACCGAGTGGGGCCAGTTCAACATCGAGAAGTACGCGGCCCTCAAGCCCGACCTGCTGATCAGCAACATGTTCCCGGCCCCCGACCTCTGGTACGTCCCCGCCGAGAGCAGCAAGAAGATCGAGGCCCTCGCCCCCACGGTCGGCATCAGCGTCGCCCGCACCACCCTGCTCGACCCGCTGGAGCGGACGGCCCGGCTCGCCGAATCCCTCGGCGGTGACCCGGACGCCGAGAAGGCCACCGCCGCCAGGGCCCGCTTCGACGCGGCCGTCGAGACCCTGCGCGAGGCCGCCCTGGCCAACAAGGGCCTGAAGGTGCTGGCGATGACCGGCGACCCGGAGAACATGTACGTCGCCGTCCCCGACTCCTACTGCGACCTCGCCTACTTCAAGGAGCTCGGAGTGGAGTTCGTCGAGGGCCGGCCGAGCGACGAGTGGGGCTTCTGGGAGTTCCTCAGCTGGGAGAACACCGACAAGTACCAAGCCGACCTCATCATGATCGACAACCGCGCCAACGCCATGCCCCGCGAACAGCTCGACGAGAAGGCGACCTGGCGCCAACTCCCCGCCGTCGAGGCCGGTCAGACCGTGCCCTGGTCGATGGAGGAGCGGTACAGCTACGCCGGGTACGCGCCGATCCTCGAACAGCTCGCGGCAGCCGTGAAGAAGTCGCAGCGGCTCGCCGTCTGACCGTCACCACCCGGTCAGCAGCAGGTGGTTGAGCAGCAGCGCCAGGACCGCCTGCGCCGCCAGCCACCCCCGCGCCCCCGTCGGCCACGCACACGCCGGCAGCAGCCACATCGCGAACGGCAGCCAGATGCGTTCCGTCTCCGCCTTGCTCATGCCGGACAGATCGGCGACGAGCAGGGCGAGCAACGCGGCGAGCACGAGCACGCCGAGGCGGACGTCGGGGCTGGTACGGCGCCTGAGAGCCTGTGTCACATCCCCGGCCGGGCGCCCGCCGCCTGGCACGCACTCCCCCACGCTCGAACAACCTCGCGCGGGGGGACCCCCATGCCGCGTTGCCGAATCGCCGACGTGGCTCCTCCCCCACGCTCGAACAACCTTGCGCGGGGGGACCCCCATCGACGACGCTCCGGCGCCTTGCGATCGCACGCTCCCCCACTCTCGGCTGCGCTCGAGCGGGGGGACCCCCATGACGACGTGCGCTGATCCGGCCGGGGATGTGACACAGGCTCTGAGCGTGACACCGGTCCGCCGCAGCCCCGCCACCGTCGCCGGGCCCACGATCAGCACCGTGCACGCCAGGTTGGCCCACACCCAGTAGCCGTACGGCCGGACCCCGCCCGCCCCCTGGTAGTAGCGGCGGACCAGCAGCCGGTACGCCTCCCACCAGTCGAACCCGGCGAGGGTGAACGCCGCCGGGACGACCAGGAGACCGGCCAGCGCGAAGAGAAGGGGCCGGACGCGATGCCGGCCCAGGAGGAGGACGGCCCCGGCGATCACGACGAACAGCGTCAGGCCGTACGACAGGTACAGCGTCAGGCCGAACAGCAGCCCCGAGGCCGGTCCGGTCCACCCCGGCCGGTGTCCCGTCACCGCCAGGGCGAGGAACGCGACCGCCCACGCCGCGACCGCAGCGAAGTACCCGTCGGCGGAGGTGCCCACCCACACGGCGGCCGGGGCCAGGACGAGGAAGGGCGCGGCGCGGCGGGCGAGCGACTCGTCCGCGAGGGTCCGTACGGCGACCAGGACCGCGACCGCCGCCGTCGTGCCCACGGTGATGCACCAGGCGCCCGCCCAGCCTCCGCCGCCGAGCCCGACCCGGTCGAGGAGGACGAAGGTGAGGGTGGCCCCCGGGGGATGACCGGCGACATGGGCGGGCCAGTTGTCGGGCGCGTCGATCAGGATGTGGTGGTTGAAGTCCGCCAGGGCGGCCGGGATGTCGTGGAAGCGGTCGATGACCCGGAGGTACTCGTTCCTGGTCGTCAGCTGCTCGGCGACGCCCCGGTGCCAGCCGTCGACGAGGGCGAGTGACCAGGTCCAGGCCAGGCCGGCGCCCCAGACGGCCAGGAGCAGCGCGCGCCAGGGCAGCCGGGCGGCCAGGGATGGGCCGTACGCCACGACCGCGATCCCGACGGCCAGGGCGGCCGGGGTGCCCGGGCCGACGTGCGGATCCCAGGTCGCCAGCAGGGGCGGCCATCCGACGCGGAGGGTGCCGTCCCGCTCCTGGATGGCGGTGCCGACCAGGACGGCGGTCGCCACGAGCAGCGCGGCGGCCAGGGCCGCGTACAGATCACGTCTCAGATCGCGGTTCACGCCGAAACGCTAGGTCGCGAGGGCTCGCCCGGACGGCTGACAGGCGCGGACGTCAGAGATTCGTCATGGTTCGCGGGCCGGTTCCCGGGGTGGCCCGGGCCTACGGTCGGGACATGGCCCGCACCTCCTCATCGCCACGCATGCCCTCACCGCGACACACCCCTGCACCGCCGCGCACTCCCTTCTCGCCCGCGTTCTGGCGCAGCCCGCTGCGCGGCCCCTGGTTCACCTCGGTGCTCGGTGTCGTGCTGCTCGGCGGGATCACCGTGCTGTTCGTGACCGGGCTACTGTCGTACGCCGCCTACAACCCGAACCTGTCGCCGGTGAACGACAAGACGCCGGACAAGGGGATCCTCGGCTTCTACCTCTTCTCCTGGCCGACCGACCCGCACTGGCTGTACCGCCTCAACCAGGGCGTCCACGTCACCCTCGGGATCACCCTGATCCCCGTCCTGCTGGCCAAGCTGTGGTCGGTCGTGCCGAAGCTGTTCACACTCCCGCCCGCGCGGTCCCTCGCGCACGCCCTGGAGCGGCTCTCGCTGGTACTGCTGGTCGGCGGCGGGCTCTTCGAGTTCGTGACCGGTGTGCTCAACGTCCAGCTGGACTACGTCTTCCCCGGCTCCTTCTATCCCCTGCACTTCTACGGCGCCTGGGTGTTCTTCGCCGCCTTCGTCGTGCACGCCGTACTCAAGACGCCGATGGCCCTGCGCAATCTGCGTCAACTGCGCGAGGAGAAGAGCGACTTGGTGTCCCCGGATCCCGTCGAGCCCACCGTGTCCCGGCGCGGCGCCCTCGGGCTGGTCGGCGGCGGCTCGCTGCTGCTCTTCGCCACCACGGCCGGGCAGAACTTCGACGGACCGCTGCGCAGGACCGCCCTCCTCGCCCCGCACGGCGGCGCCGAGCCGGGCACGGGACCGGGCGGCTTCCAGATCAACAAGACGGCCGCGCACGCCGGGATCGACGCGGCGGAGGCGAGCGAGGAGGCATGGCGGCTGGTCGTCGCCGGGCGGGCCGGGACCGTGCGGCTCAGCCGGACCGACCTGCTCCAACTCCGCCTGCACAGCGCCGCGTTGCCCATCGCCTGCGTGGAGGGCTGGTCGACCTCCGACCAGTGGTGGCGTGGTGTGCGGCTGCGGGACCTCGCCGCCCTCGTCGGGTACGACGATCCGCCCGACGTCCTCGTGGAGTCACTGCAACGCCGCGGCGCCTTCCGGCGGGCCGCCCTGCGCGCCAACCAGGTCGCCGACCCGCGCTCCCTGCTCGCCCTGTACGTCAACGGCGAGGACCTGACCCCCGACCACGGTCACCCGGCTCGGGTCATCGTCCCCGCCGCGCCCGGGGTGCTCAACACCAAGTGGGTGGCCCGGATGATGTTCGGAGGAGACCTGTGAGGCGCCCCTGCCCCCGGCTCGCTGTCGGCAGCCCGCTTCAACTCCTGCTGCTCGCCTGCTCGTTCGCCCTCGCCGCCTACGCGGGCGTGCGGCTGCTGGCGGGGGACTGGTTCGGGGTCGCGCTGTGGATCGTGGGCGCGGCCCTCCTGCACGACCTGGTGCTGCTGCCGCTGTACGCCGTGCTCGACCGGGCGCTGGTGAAGGCGGCGGGCCGCCGACGGGAGTCGATCATGTACGTCCGCGTGCCCGCCGCCCTGTCCCTGCTGCTCCTGCTCGTGTGGTTCCCGCTGATCAGCGGGCGGGTGGCGGAGCGTTACCCCTCCGCCACCGGCCTGTCCGCCGACGGCTTCCTGACCCGCTGGCTGCTGCTGACGGCCGCGCTGTTCGGCGGCTCGGCGCTGCTGTTCGTGCTGCGGCTGCGCAGGGCGACGAAGGACCGCCCGCCGGCCGCCCACTGACCCCCGGCACACCAGCCCGCGCGCTCCGCGTGCCGCAGCAGGGCGGGTGTGCCGAGCCGCGCCCAGGGGAACGGGCTGCCGACCGCGCCCCGGGCATCGGTGACATGGACCAGTACGCGTTCGTCGAGGTCCAGCTCCGGCACCGTCTCGGAGATCAACAGGCCCCCGGGACAGAGGAGTTCGTGCATCCGGGCGAGCAGTGCCCGCGGGTCACCGCCGATTCCCACGTTGCCGTCGATCAGCAGCGCGGTGCCCCAGCGGCCCTCGCCGGGCAGCGGCTCGAAGACCGAGCGCCGCAGGGCCGGTCCGCCGAGCGCCCCCGTCCGGGAGACGGCCGCCTCGCTGACGTCGATGCCGAGCACGCGTCGCCCCCGCGCACCCAGGGCCGCGACCAGGCGCCCCGGTCCGCAGCCGACGTCGAGCACGGCGCCCTCGCAGCGCCGCAGCACCTCCAGGTCCGCCGCGTCGGCGTCCGCGCACCAGCGCTCCACCTCCAGCGGGAGCAGCCAGCCGTCGGCGCGGCGCAGGAAGAGCGGGCCGCGGCCGGTGCGCAGGGCGTCCGCGTAGGGGTCGGCGGACCAGGGTTCGGCGAGGGGCGCCCGCTGCCGGGCGATCCGTACGGTGCTCATCGGGCCCCGGCCGCACTGAGCCGGGCCAGCTCCGCGGCGAACCGCCCGCCGGGCGCGGTCCGGGCGACGGTTTCCGCGTCGCCCGCCGTGTCCACGTCCCTGAGGTGCGGCAGGTCCCGCACCCGCAGCCCGGCGAGCCGTGCACGCTGCACGGCCCCCGTCGAGGGCGTCGACATCGGCACGCCCGACAGCAGCGCGGGGTCCGGTGTGGCCAGCCCCAGCGCCCAGAAGCCGCCGTCCTCGGCTGGCCCGAAGTACGCGTCGCAGTCCGCGAAGTCCACGGTGAGCAGCTCCGGCGTCACCTGCGGGGTGTCCATGCCGATGAGCAGGGCCGGTCCCTCGCAGCCCGCGAAGGCGGCGGCCAGCCGTTCGTCGAGGCCGCCCGCGCACTGTCGTACGACCTCGAAACCGGGCGGCAGCCAAGGGCCGGGCTCGCCCTCCAGGACCAGGACCCGGCGCCGTGCGGGCGTCCGCGCCACGGTGTCCAGCGTGTCCGCCAGGGCTGCCTCCGCGAGCGTGGCCGCCTCCCTGGGGGTGAACGGCGGGGTCAGCCGGGTCTTGACCCGGCCCGGGCGGGGCTCTTTCGCGATGACGAGGAGCGTGGGCGAGTGCGTCACGCGCGGACTCCCTTGTCGGTGGCCGTCCCGGTCTCGTTCAGTACGCGGCTCATGTCCCGTACCGCCTGCCAGGTGCCGCGCCAGGTGCCGGTCACCTTGGAGGCGCCGGTGCGCGGGCGGTAGGGGACGTCGTGTTCGGCGATCCGCCAGCCCGCGTCGGCCGCGCGCACGACCATCTCCAGCGGATAGCCGCTGCGCCGGTCCGTGAGGCCGAGGGCGAGCAGTGACTCGCGGCGGGCGGCGCGCAGCGGGCCGAGGTCGTGCAGGCGCAGCCCGGTGCGGCGGCGGAGCAGCCGGGTCAGGGCGAGGTTGCCCGCCCGGGCGTGCGGCGGCCAGGCACCGCGGGTCTGCGGGCGGCGCCGGCCGAGGACCAGGTCCGCCGCACCGGCCGCGACCTCGCGCACGAACGGCACCAGGTCGGCCGGGTCGAGGGACGCGTCGCAGTCGCAGAAGCAGACGAGGTCGGCCGTGGCCGCCGTCAGGCCCGCATGGCAGGCGGCGCCGAATCCGCGCCGCTCCTCGTGCACGACTCGCGCGCCGAGGGCGTGCGCGATGCGGGCCGAGCCGTCGGTGGACCCGTTGTCCACGACCAGCGCCCGCCAGCCGGGCGGGATGCGCTCCAGCACCCACGGCAGCGCCGCGGCCTCGTCGAGACAGGGAAGCACGACGTCCACGGACACGGGGTCCGGAACAGGATCGGAAGAGGTCGTCACGGCTCTCACCCTACGAGCGCGAAACGGGCATACCGGACCTCGGCTTCTTACGAAACGCGGACGTCAGGAGCCCGGGGTCCCGGCGGAGCGCCCAGGGTGCGAGTCTGGCGGCATGGAGCAGCAGCAGTTCGAACGGGCCGGCGCCCGGGTCCTCGTCGTGGACGACGACCCGACCGTCGCCGAGGTCGTCTCCGGGTATCTCGACCGGGCCGGATACGTGGTGGACCGCGCCGGGGACGGGCCCGACGCGCTCGCCCGGGCCGCCGCACACTGGCCGGACCTCGTCGTCCTCGACCTGATGCTGCCGGGCATGGACGGCCTCGAAGTGTGCCGCCGGATGCGCGGGCGCGGCCCCGTGCCGGTCATCATGCTCACCGCGCGCGGCGACGAGGACGACCGCATCCTCGGTCTGGAGGTCGGCGCCGACGACTACGTCACCAAGCCCTTCAGCCCCCGCGAACTCGTCCTGCGCGTCGAGTCCGTACTGCGGCGCGTGCGCCCCGCCCAGCCGTCGGGAACCCTGCGGGCAGCCGGGCTCTCGGTCGACCCGGCGGCCCGCCGCGCCGCCAAGAACGGCGCCGAACTCGCCCTCACCGTCCGGGAGTTCGACCTCCTCGCCTTCCTCCTGCGCCACCCCGGCCGGGTCTTCAGCCGCGAGGACCTGATGCGCGAGGTGTGGGGCTGGGACTTCGGCGACCTGTCGACCGTGACCGTCCATGTCCGGCGGCTGCGCGGGAAGGTCGAGGACGATCCGGCCCGACCCCGCCTGATCCAGACCGTGTGGGGCGTCGGCTATCGCTTCGAAGGCGAGGCGTGACCATGAGCGACACCCTCCTCATCGCCCTGTTCGCCTTCCTCGGCGCCGCCGCCGTCGGCGTGCTCGGCGCGGGCGTGCTGCTCCTCATCCGGCGGCGCTCGGTCGTCGCGCACCTCGCCGTGGTCGCCTCCGTCGCCGTCACCGCGATGCTCGCGGGCACCCTCGCCGTCGCGCAGGCCATGTTCCTGTCCGCACACGACCTGAAGGTCGTCACCACGGTCGTCGCGATGGCCGCCGTGGTCTCCCTGGCCACCGCCCTGCTGCTCGGCCGCTGGGCCGTCGGCCGCAGCCGCGCCCTGGCGCTCGCCGCCCGGTCCTTCGGCGACGGCGGCGACTTCACCTCCCCGGACGGCCCGTCGACGGCTGAACTCGCCGATCTGAGCCGCGAGTTGGAGATCACCAGCGCCAAACTCGCCGAGTCCCGGGAACGTGAACGCGCTCTGGAGACCTCCCGGCGCGAACTCGTCGCCTGGATCTCGCACGACCTGCGCACCCCTCTCGCCGGCCTGCGCGCGATGTCCGAGGCCCTCGAAGACGGCGTCGCCACCGACCCCTCCCGCTACCTCAGGCAGATCCGCACCGAGGTCGAACGCCTCAACGGCATGGTCGGCGACCTCTTCGAGCTCTCCCGCATCCACGCCGGGACGCTGGCGCTGAGCACGAGCCGCATCTCCCTGTACGACCTCGTCGGCGACGCGCTCGCGGGCGTCGACCCGCTGGCGCGCGAGTGCGGCGTACGGCTGGTCGGCGACCGGGTCGAGCCCGTGCCGGTCGAGGTGGACGGCAAGGAGATGAGCCGGGTGCTGGGCAACCTGCTCGTGAACGCCATCCGCCGCACACCCGCCGACGGCACCGTGGCGATCGCCGCCGAGCGCCGCCCCGACGGGGTGGTCCTGTCCGTCACCGACGGCTGCGGCGGCATCCCCGAGGAGGACCTGCCCCGCGTCTTCGACACCGGGTGGCGCGGCACGCACGCCCGGACCCCGCCCGCCGGCGCCGGGCTCGGCCTCGCCATCGTGCGCGGGATCGTGGAGGCCCACCGCGGGCAGGCGACCGTACGCAATGTCAACGGCGGCTGCCGTTTCGAGGTGACACTGCCGCCCGCCGAGGTCTGACCCTCGTGCCATCGGTCCGGGCCGCCTTACACTGGTAGGTAAGGGACTTTCGTGACGTATCGGAACCGCCGTGCGCTCTCAGCGGATGTTCGTACTGGCCCTCGCCCTGGTCCTCGTGTCGGTGCCCGCGCTCTCCGCGCGCGCACAGGGTGAGGAGATCCCGCGCGGCCCCACCTTCGGCGCGCGCGCCCTGCAGGCGCTGATCGACGGGATCCAGTTCGGCGTCATCATCGCGATCACCTCGGTCGGACTCTCGCTGATCTTCGGCACCATCCACCTGATCAACTTCGCGCACGGCGAGTTCGTCACGATCGGCGCCACCTTCGCGTTCTTCCTCAACGCCTCCGCGGCCGGTCCGGGCTGGCACCTGATTCCCGCCGCCCTCGCCGCGGTGGCCTTCGGTGCCCTGCTGGGCGCGGCCGTCGACCGGGGCCTGTGGCGGCCGCTGCGGGCCCGGGGCACCGGGCTGATCAACATGTTCATCGTCACCATCGGGCTCTCGCTGCTGCTGCGGCACGTCGTGCTCGTGCTGTACGGAACCCGGCCCGCCTCCTACGCGCAGTACGACATCCAGAGCACGATCGGCCTCGGACCGGCCAGCATCACCCCCCGGGACCTCACGGTCACCCTGCTCGCTGTGCTGGTGCTGCTCGGCGTCGCCGCGCTGCTGCAGAAGACGCGCATCGGCACGGCTGTCCGGGCCGTCTCCGCCAACCGTGATCTCGCGGAGGCGACGGGCATCGACGTGCAGCGGGTGGTGCTGTTCGTGTGGATGCTCGGCGGCGGGCTGGCCGCACTCGGCGGGGTCTTCTTCGGCCTCGTCGAGATCGTCACCTGGGACATGGGCTTCAAGCTGCTGCTGCTCATGTTCGCGGGGATCATCCTGGGCGGACTCGGCTCCGCCTACGGCGCGATGGTCGGCAGCCTCGTCATCGGCATCGTCGCCCAGATGTCCACCCTGTGGTTCCCGGTCGACCTGCAGTACGCGTGGGCGCTGCTGGTCCTCATCGTCGTCCTTCTCGTCCGGCCGCAGGGCATCCTCGGCCGGGCCGAACGCGTCGGGTGAGGGGTGCGCCATGGACTTCTCGGCCATCCTCTCCGACGCCCTGCGTTCCGGCATCGGCCCCATCGCCGCCGTCTACGCACTCGCCGCGATGGGGCTGAACCTGCACTTCGGATACACCGGCCTGCTGAACTTCGGCCAGGTCGGCTTCATGCTGGTCGGCGGCTACGGGCTCGCCATCACGGTGTCGACGTACGACGGCCCGATGTGGCTCGGCGTCCTGGGTGGCATCGCGTGCGCGATCGTGCTGGCCCTGCTGCTCGGCCTGCCCACCCTGCGGTTGCGCGCCGACTATCTCGCGATCACCACCATCGCGGCGGGGGAGACTCTGCGGCTGTTCTACCGGTCCAGCTGGGCCGAGCCGGTCACCGGTGGGGTGTTCGGGCTGCAGAGGTTCGCGAAGGACTTCTACGACCTCAGCCCCATCGAGCGCGGCAGGTACGGCGTGTGGCTGGTGGAGTTCAGCGCCCGTGACCTGTGGGTCATGATCGTTGGATGGACGCTGGTGCTCGTGGTCGGAAGTCTGCTCGCCCTGTTGATCCACAGCCCGTGGGGCCGTGTCATCCGGTCGATCCGTGACGACGAGGTCGCCGCACGCAGCCTCGGCAAGAACGTCTACGCGTACAAGATGCAGAGCCTCGTGCTGGGCGGCGTCATCGGAGCGGTCGCGGGCATGCTGCAGGCGATCCAGGTCCAGTCCGTGAACCCGGACAACTACGATCCGGGCGTCACGTTCTTCCTCTACACGCTGCTCGTACTCGGAGGTGCCGGGCGGATCCTCGGGCCGGTCGTCGGCGCGATCCTGTTCTGGTTCGTCCTCAGCTTCCTCGACAGCGCGCTGCGGCAGGCCATCGACGCCGAGTACATCTCGCCTGACCTCATCAGCACCTCGGAGGTCGGCGCGGTGCGCTTCGCCCTGGTCGGGGTCGCCCTGATCCTTCTTGTCGCGTTCAGGCCGCAGGGCATTCTCGGCAGCCGGAAGGAGATGCTGCTCAGTGACCGCTGACCGAGTTGTGTCCCACGCCGGCCGGCTCTCCGGGATCGCTCCCGAGCCGGGGGTGCGCAAGCCCGACCCCCTGCTGGTCCTGGACCAGGTGACCCGTACCTTCGGCGGCCTCGTCGCCGTCCGGGTGGAGCACCTGGAGATGCAGCGCGGGGCCATCACCGCGCTCATCGGGCCCAACGGAGCCGGCAAGACCACGCTGTTCAACGTGATCAGCGGGTTCGACCGGGCCGACGGCGGCCGTTGGTCGTTCGACGGACAGCCTCTCACCGGCTCCCCGGCGCACCGGGTGGCGCGACGGGGACTGGTCCGCACGTTCCAGCTCACCAGGACACCCGCCCGGCTCACCGTGATGGAGAACATGCTGCTGGCCGCGCCCGGCCAACGCGGCGAGCGGGCGCTGCCCGCGCTGCTGCGACCGCTGTGGCGCGGGCAGGAGCGGGACTTCGAGCGCCGGGCCGACGAACTGCTGGACCGGTTCCGGCTCGCGCCCCTGCGCGACGACCATGCCGGCACGCTCTCCGGCGGTCAGCGCAAGCTGCTGGAACTGGCCCGCGCGCTGATGGCCCGGCCGGTCATGATCATGCTCGACGAGCCGATGGCCGGGGTGAACCCCGCGCTGACCCAGTCGTTGCTCGGGCACATCACCGACCTGCGGGACGAGGGACTGACGGTGTGCTTCGTCGAGCACGACATGGACGTGGTGATGGGCATCAGCGACTGGGTGGCCGTCATGGCCGACGGCCGCCTGGTGGCCGAGGGCCCACCGCACACGATCGGCAAGAACGCCGCGGTCGTGGACGCCTACCTGGGCAAGCGGCACGACGAACCGGGGACGGCGACCGAGGAGAAGGAGGAGCGATGACCACCGAGGACCGGGAACCGGTGCTGGCCGCCGACGACATCGTCGCCGGATACGTCCCCGGCGTCGACGTCCTGCGCGGATGCAGCATCGAGGTGCGCCCGGGCGAGGTGGTCGGCGTGATCGGCCCCAACGGCGCCGGCAAGTCGACGCTCGTCAAGGCCGTCTTCGGGCTGCTGCGGGTGCGCGGCGGACGAGTGCGGCTGCGCGGCGAGGAGGTCACCAACCGGCCGGCGCACGAGCTGGTCCGGCGGGGCGTGGGCTACGTACCGCAGCTGCAGAACGTGTTCCCCGCGCTGACCGTCGAGGAGAACCTGCGGATGGGCGTCTATCTGCGGCCCAAGGACTACGCGCGGCGCGCCACGGCGGTGGAGGAACTCTTCCCCCTGCTGGCCGACCGCCGCAAGCAGAAGGCCGGCGCGATGTCCGGCGGCGAACGCCAGATGCTCGCGATGGCGCGCGCGCTGATGATGGAGCCGCAGCTGATGCTGCTCGACGAGCCGTCGGCCGGCCTGTCACCGCTCCACCAGGACCACGTCTTCGACCGGTGCAAAATGATCAACAGCGCGGGCGTCGCCATCCTCATGGTCGAGCAGAACGCCCGCAGATGCCTGCAGATCTGCGACCGCGGCTACGTCCTCGACCAGGGCCGCAACGCGTACACCGGTACGGGTACGGCCCTGCTGCACGACGAGAAGGTGATCGAGCTCTACCTCGGCACGCTGGCCCGCGTCCGTTGACCCCCGTTCCTGTCGGTCCTCCCGGTCGTCCCGGTCACTCCTCGGCCCTGCTGGTCTCGTTACGCAGGGTCTGCAACTGCCCCTTGTCGTTGTAGCCGTACACCTCGATCGTCGCCTGGCCGGGTTCGCCCTTGTCGGTGAAGTCGAGCGGACCGCTCACACCGTCGTAGTCGATGTCCCTGCCGTCGGCGAGCAGCTCCTTGCAGGCGGCGAACGTGGTGCACTTGTCGCCGTCCTTGGTGATCCCGTTCATCTCCTTCACGAAGTCGGCCGGGTCGTCGGACTCCGCCTTCTCGGCGGCGAGCGCGATGGTCGTCGTGCAGTCGAACACCTGCGGTGCGAACTGCAGCTCCTTCAGCTGCGGCGCGAACTTCTTCAGGTCGTTCACGTACCTCGCGTTCTCCGCCGATGCCGGTGCGGTCCCCTTCATCCCGGAGAGCCTGCCCGGGTCGCGGGGGGAGACCAGCGAGGCCAGCTCCGCGCTGCGCAGTCCGTCGGCGCCGTAGACACCGATCCGGTCGGGCCCGAGTCCGGACTCGATCATGCCCTGCAGGATCTGGGTGCCTTCCTCGAAGGCGATCACCACGGCGGCGTCCGACCTGGAGTTCTCGATCTGCTGGACGACCTGGTCGAAGTTGGTCGCCTTCGGGTCGTAGGTCTCGGCGAGCGTCACCGTCGCACCGCGGTCCTCGAGCGTCTTCCGGGTGGCCTCCATCAGGCCGCGTCCGTAGTCGTCCGCCCGCGCGACCAGGGCCACCCGGTTGTGGCCGTCCTCGCGGACGACGTCCGCCAGGATGGGTCCCTGCAAGGCGTCGCTCGGGACGGTACGGAAGTAGAAGCCCTCGTCCTCGTAGTCGGTGAAGGTGGGTGCGGTGTTGGACCCCGAACACTGCACGACGCCCGCTCCGGTCACCCGGTCGATGAACGCCAGCGACATGCCGGAGGCCGCGGCGCCGACGATCGCGTCCACGCCCGCCGCGAGGACCCGGTCGGCCGACTGCGCGGCAACGGCCTCCTGGCCCGCCTCGTCACTGGAGACCACAGTCGGCACGGGCTTGCCCAGGACCCCGCCGACGTCGTTGATCTTCTGTATCGCGAACTTCAACGACTCGATCTGGGGCGGGCCGAGGTAGGCCAGCTGTCCCGTCTCCGGCAGGACGTAGCCGAACTGGAGCTCACCGTCGCCCGGCTCGGCCGGGACCGCGGACCGCGCGGTGCCCGTCGTACCGCACACAGCTATCACAAGAGCGGCCGCGCTCGTGAAGACCGCGGACCGCCGTATCGACGCTTTCATCTCCGCCTCCACTGGGTACAGGCGGCGGTGGTCGACAGGCCGGCCATCCGCCCGCCATCTGTATACGAGCGTAGATCTCACCCGGACGCCCGAGAAGTGAAAGTTGTCAACTTTTGTGAAGATCTACCGATGCCCCACACGACGATCACGACGATCACGTCGATGACGCGAACTCCCGCATCCCCTCCGCGAACTCCACCCCGGCCTTCCACCCCAGCTCGGCTCGCAGCCGAGCGGAGTCCGCCGTGATGTGCCGTACGTCGCCCAGGCGGTACTCCCCGGTGACGACCGGCTCCGGACCGCCGTACGCGGAGGCCAGCGCCCGGGCCATCTCGCCGACCGTGCGCGGCTCGCCGCTGCCGGTGTTGTACGCGGTCAGCGCGCCCGGGCGGGAGCCCGCCTCCAGCGCCGCCACGTTGGCCGCCGCGACATCCCGTACATGCACGAAGTCCCGCCGCTGGCGGCCGTCCTCGTAGACCCGCGGGGCCTCGCCGCGGGCGAGCGACGAGCGGAAGAAGGAGGCGACGCCCGCGTAGGGGGTGTCGCGGGGCATGCCGGGCCCGTACACGTTGTGGTAGCGCAGCGACACCGCCGCCCCGCCCGTGGCCCGCGCCCACGCCGCCGCCAGGTGCTCCTGGGCGAGCTTGGTCGTCGCGTACACGTTGCGCGGATCGACCGGGGCGTCCTCGCCGACCAGGCCGGGCGCCAGCTCGGCCCCGCACTGCGGGCAGCGGGGCTCGAAGCGTCCGGCGTCCAGGTCGGGGACGGAGCGCGGGCCGGGCCGGACCACCCCGTGCCGGGCGCAGGTGTAGCGGCCCTCGCCGTACACGACCATCGACCCGGCCAGGATCAGCCGCCGTACGCCCGCGTCGGCCATGGCCGTGAGCAGCACGGCCGTACCGAGGTCGTTGCGCGAGACGTACTCCGCCGCGTCGGAGAAGTCGACGCCCAGGCCGACCATCGCCGCCTGATGGCACACGGCGTCCACGCCGGTCAGGGCCTGGCGGACCGTCGAGGGGTTGCGTACGTCCGCGGCCGGGTCGGCGCGGACGTCGTACACGAGGGGCTCGTGCCCGTGGGCCCGCAGGGCCTCGACGACGTGGGACCCGATGAATCCGGCACCGCCGGTGACCAGTACACGCATACGGCCACGCTAGGGCCGTGCGCAGCCCGGACGACCCGGCCGCGCCCGGCACGTCACGGCTTCGTAAGACTCACCGGACCCGACTCACCGGACCCAACTCAGCGGAAGCGCCAGCGTGAACACCGTCACGCCCGGCTCGTCGCCCAGCTCGACCGTGCCGCCGTGCGCCGCGACCAGGGAGCGGGCCACCGCGAGGCCCAGGCCGCTGCCGCCGCGGTCGCGGCTGCGGGCCTTGTCGACGCGGTAGAAGCGGTCGAAGACGCGGTCGCGGTCGGCGGGCGGGATGCCGGGGCCTGCATCCGCGACCCGCACCAGCGCCCGGCCGGGCTCGACGCTGACCCGCACGCTCACCTCGGTGCCCGCCGGGGTGTGCACGGCCGCGTTGGTGAGCAGATTGTCCAGGACCTGGCGGATGCGCTGCGGATCCAGGCGCAGCGGCAGCGTCTCGGGGTCGGCCGTCACCGTCAGCGGATGGTCCGGGTGGCTCGCGCGGAACGCGTCGGCGGCGTGGTCGACCAGCTCCGCCAGGTCCGCCTCCGTGATCCGCAGTGGCGTCTCCACCTCGGCCGCGTCCAGGCGGGCGAGCAGCAGCAGGTCGTCGAGGAGGAAGCCCATCCGGGCGGCCTCGGCGCGCAGCCGGGCCAGGTGCTTGTCGCGTTCCCCGGGGGCGTTGGCGGCGGCGTACTGGAAGAGGTCCGCGTAGCCCCGTACGGACATCAGCGGGGTGCGCAGCTCGTGCGAGGCGTCGGCGACGAAGCGGCGCAGCCGCTGTTCGGCCTCGGCGCGGACCGCGAGGGAGTCGTCGATGTGCTCCAGCATCGTGTTGAACGCCGTGCGCAGCTCGTCCACCTCGGGACCGCCGTCCCGGCCGTCGGCGCGCAGCGGCAGCCGGGCCGCCGACTCGGTCAGGTCGTGGGAGGTGATGCCGTGCGCGGTGGAGGCCATGTCGCTCAGCGGCTGCAGACCGCGCCGCAGCAGCTTCCGGCCGAACACCACCAGCGCCCCCGCCGCGAGGGCGAACGCGATCACCTGCACGGTGATCAGCCGGTCCACGGTGTCCTCGATGCCCGCCATGGGTGCGGCGCTGACCAGTACCACCCCGGGCTCGACCTCGCAGCCCCGCAGCCGGTACACGCCCTCTCCGTCGATCTTCACGGTGCGCATCAGCTCGGTGTCGGAGTCAGCCATGGTCTCGGCGAACGCGGTGAGCGGGCGGATGTCGTGCGGGATGTCGGCGGGCTCGCGCAGCACGGCCGAGCTGCCCGACACGTCGTACACCGCGGCGAACCAGCCCCAGTACGGCTTCTGCGTCACCGTGCCGTTGGCCGCGGCGTCCTTGGACTGCACGGTCTGGACGACCTTCAGCTGGTAGCCCAGCTGGCTGTCCAGATAGTCGCGCATGTACATCGTCAGGGCGTAGCCCACGACGCCGAACACCACCAGGGACAGCGCGCCGACGCCCAGCGCCAGCCGGGTGCCCAGGCGCAGCCTGCGGTAGGTCTGCCGCAGGCGCCGCAACAGGCCGTTCACTCCGCGGCCTGCCGGACCACGTAGCCGAAGCCCCGGACGGTGTGGATCAGCGGTTCGCCGGTCGCGTCGAGCTTGCGCCGCAGCCGGCTGACCACCAGCTCCACGACGTTCGAGCGGCCCCCGAAGCCGTACTCCCACACGTGGTCCAGGATCTGCGCCTTGGTCAGCACGGTCGGCGACTTGCGCATCAGGTAGCGCAGCACCTCGTACTCGGTCGGCGTGAGCGTCAGCAGCTGCTCGCCGCGCCGCACCTCGCGGGTGTCCTCGTCCATCGTCAGGTCCGCCACCTGGAGCACGGACCGCTGGAAGCCGGGCCCGGCGCTGCGCCGCAGCACCGTGCGCAGCCGGGCCATCAGCTCCTCCACCGCGAACGGCTTGACCAGGTAGTCGTCCCCGCCCCGGGTCAGCCCCGCCACCCGGTCGGCCACCGCGTCCCGGGCCGTGAGGAACACCACGGGCACCATCGTCCCGGAGCGCCGGAGCCGGTCCAGCACGCCGAAACCGTCGATGTCGGGCAGCATGAGGTCGAGCACCACGATGTCCGGATGGAACTCCGCGGCACGGCTCAGTGCCTCCTCGCCCGTGTTCGCGGTGACCGCGTCCCAGCCCTCATAGCGGGCGACCGTCGCCACGAGGTCGGCGATCGGCGGGTCGTCGTCCACGACGAGGAGTCGTACTTTGTCCACCTGCACATAGTGCGTCACGCGACCGGCCGAGCCAGAGGGGGGCCGTCCTCGTGGCCACATCGATAACCACTTGAAAGTCGTACGACAGTAAATCGACAGCTCGCGGCGGGGAAGCTCGGTAACCCAGGACCCGGATCAAGGAGCTCTGTCCGTGACGACCGTCCAATCGCCCCCTGCGCCCCCCACGGCGATCCGCCCCAGGGTGGTGGCCCGCACGGGCCTGTACGCCGTGCTGGCCGCGAACGTGGCCGTGGTGACCTTCTTCTTCACCCAGGCGGGATTCGCGTCGAACGCCCTCATCGTGCTGGGCCGGCTGGCCGGTCTGTACGGCGCGCTCCTGATGGCCTTCCAGCTCGTCCTGGTGGCCCGGCTGCCCTGGCTCGACCGCCGTATCGGCATGGACCGGCTGACCTCGTGGCACCGCTGGACCGGCTTCGGCATCCTGTTCACGCTGCTCGCGCACGCCGTCTTCATCAGCTTCGGCTACGCCGAGTCCTCCGACCTGGACCCGGTCAGCCAGCTGGTCGACCTCGCCGAGACCGTCGAGGGCGTGCTCCGCGCGGTCGTCGCCCTGGCGATCATCATCGTGGTGGGGGCCGTCTCCGGCCGCTACGCCCGGCGCCGCCTCGCGTACGAGACCTGGCACTTCATCCACCTGTACACCTACGCCGCCGTGGTGCTGGCCTTCACCCACCAGGTCGCGGTCGGTACGACCTTCACCGCGTCGTCCGCCGCCACCACCTACTGGTACACGATGTGGGGCGTCGCGCTCACCTCGGTGTTCGTCGGCCGCCTGGTGCTCCCGCTGTGGCGGAACTGGCGCCACCAGCTGCGCGTCACCGCCGTCGTCCCCGAGTCCGACAACGTCGTCTCGGTCTACATGACCGGCCGCGACCTCGACCGGATGCCCGCCCGGGCCGGCCAGTTCTTCCTGTGGCGCTTCCTGACCCCGGACCGCTGGTGGCAGGCCAACCCCTTCTCCCTGTCGGCCGCACCCGATGGCCGCACCCTGCGCCTGACCGCCAAGGCCGCGGGCGCCGGCAGCGCCGCCCTGCGCCATGTGAAGGTCGGCACGCGCGTCTTCGCCGAGGGCCCCTACGGCGCCTTCACCGCCCTGCACCGCACCCGCCCGGAGTCCGTCCTCATCGCCGGCGGCGTCGGAGTCACCCCCATCCGCGCCCTCCTGGAGGAGCTGCAGGGCCACGCCGTCGTCATCTACCGCGTCGCCACCGACCGGGACGCGGTCCTCTACGACGAACTGCGCGAACTCGCCCACGCCAAGGGCTGCGAGCTGCACCTGGTGACCGGTCCGCCCGTCCCGGACAGGCTGGCGCCGGGCGAGCTGGCCCGGCTGGTGCCGGACATCGCCGACCGGGACGTCTTCCTGTGCGGGCCGCCGCCCATGATGAACGCGGTGCTGGGCAGCCTGCGCGAGCTGAACGTGCCCAAGCCGCAGATCCACTTCGAGCGTTTCAGCCTGGCGGGATGAGGAAGTCACCGTGAAGCGAGCCATACCTGTCGTCGTCCTGAGCATCGCGGGCCTGGTCCCCGTCTGGCTCTACGAACCCTCGGCCGGCACGTCCACCGTCCAGGTCGCCACGCCCGCACCTTCCGTGTCCTCCTCGTCCGGGTCCTCGGACTCCTCCTCCAACGTCGTCGCGGGTCCGACGGTCACCACGGAGAAGGGTCCCGTGCAGGTCGAGGTGACCTTCGCGGGCCAGGAGATCACCGCCGTCAGGATGCTCCAGCAGCCGAACCACCCGCAGACCACGGCTGCCGTCCCGAAGCTGATCGCGGAGACGCTCGAGGCGCAGAGCGCGGACATCGACACGGTGTCCGGCGCGACGATCACGACCGAGGGCTACAAGGAGTCCCTCCAGGCCGCGATCGACGCGAAGGGCTGACCGTCATGCACCGCGTCGAACACGTCATGGGCTTCCCGGTCTCGCTGCGGGTCGACGACGAGGGCATCCCGCCGTCGGCCGCGGACGCGGTCTTCGCGTGGCTGCACGAGGTCGACGCCCGGTTCAGCCCGTTCAAGGCCGACAGCGAGGTGTGCCGGCTCGACCGGGGCGAACTGTCGGACCGGGACCTGAGCGCGGACCTGCGGGAAGTCCTCGACCTGTGCGAGGAGTACCGGGCCGCCACCGGCGGCGCCTTCGACGTACGGCTGCCCGGGCGCGGTCTCGACCCGTGCGCGGTGGTCAAGGGCTGGTCCGTGCAACGGGC
This sequence comes from Streptomyces sp. a15, assembly GCF_059026085.1. Lineage (NCBI taxonomy): Bacteria > Bacillati > Actinomycetota > Actinomycetes > Kitasatosporales > Streptomycetaceae > Streptomyces > Streptomyces sp. A15. The sequence continues at coordinate 167,725 of NZ_JBWLKM010000004.1, forward strand.
GGCGGAGCTGCTGAGGGCGGCCGGGGCGACCCGCTTCTGCCTCAACGCCGGCGGCGACGTGGTCACCGCCGGCGGTCCCTGGCGCGTGGGCGTACGGCACCCCGAGCACGCCGACAAGCTGTGCACCGTCCTCCAGCTCACCGACGGGGCGGTCGCGACCTCCGCCCGCTACGAGCGCGGCGACCACATCCTCGACGGACGCACCGGGCGTCCGGCGACCGGACTGCTCTCGCTCACCGTCGTCGCCTCTTCCCTGACGATCGCCGACACCACGGCGACCGCCGCGTTCGCGATGGGCGCGGCGGGCGTCGAGTGGGCCTCCGCGCGGCCCGGCTGCGAGGTGTTCGCGGTGGACGCCGAGCGCCGGGTCCTGCGTACGCCGGGTTTCCCGGTGGCGCCGGCGGACTCGCGGGCGGCGTGAGCGAGGCCGGTTCCAGCGGCTGACGAGCGGTCGCGGCGACGGCATCATGTCCGAGGGACATGCGGGTGCCGTCGCCGGCCTCATGGGGCCGCGCAGCTGGGGGGAGCGGCGCGTGAAGTGGTTCGGACGCGGGCGGGCGCCCTGGTGGACCCACAACATGAACGGTGAGGAGTGGGCCCGGGGCGCGCTCTGTATGCAACAGGTGCTGGGCGAGTACGGCGGCGGCACGCTCACCCGCTGGCGGCGCACCGGTGTCGTCGCGCTGGCCGCGGAGGTCGGACCCCCGATCAAGTTCCTGCTCGGCCCGCTGCTCATGCACACCAAACACGCTGATCCCGATGTATGGGTCAGGGGCATCAGGCGGGAGTTCGCGTTCCAGGCCGAACGCACACCCCGGTCTCGGCGGGCCACGACCGAGGAAGAGCGGCTGCGCCCTCTTCTGCTGCCCCTGGTCGTGCCCACCCGGCACGCCTCCGGCATGTCCAAGGCCCTGGTCCGCAGATGGTCCAGCCGGGCGACGGCGGTTCTCTTCGTCCGGGTGCCCGAGGGAGCGCGATGGCTCACCACGACCGAGGTGACCGCGATCGGAGCGGATCCCGCCGCGCTGTGGGAGGCCGCCCTCGCCAACGTGCGCGCCGAACCCCTCCGGCTGGAGACCATCGAGGGGGACGGCGGCGCGGTGGACCTGACCTTCGCCACCGGGGACGACCGGTTCGGCCTCGGTCAGCTGCTCCGGCTCGGCGAACTGGTCGAAGGACCGGCCCCGCACGGGGTACTGGTCGGCATTCTCGGAGCACCCGGCCTCTTCGCGTTCCACAGGGTCGTTCAACGCCACAAGGCCGAGGCGGCGGTGGAGATGCTCCGGCGATTCAGCCCGGACGGCCACCGCGACACGTCCTTCACCGGCATCTCTGCCGTGCACTGGTGGAAGGGCGGCGGCCCGAACGACACGGAGGAGGTGGCCCCGAGCACCGAGGCCTCGCCGCGGCTGGCGCAGCTGCTGGCCTCGGTGCCCGAGTGACGCCCGGTCAGCCGACGTCGGAGGCGTCCAGGCGGTACAGGCCGCTGTAGTCGGTCACGGCCGTGCCGTTCGCCTTGACCCAGGTGGCGATCTCGGTGTTCGAGGACGCGCCCTGCCCGGTGTCGCCGATCACGAGGTAGTGCAGCTTGCCCGACTTGACCAGGCTCTTGAGCTTGGCGAGGGTCATGGCGTTGTCGCTGCCGGACCAGCCGCCCATGGAGATCACCGGCTCACCGGACTCCAGGATGATCGAGGACGCGGTCTGGTCGGTGGCCACCGCGACCAGCCACGTCGCGCCGTCCTGGTTCTTCTTCAGGAACGTGATCATCTCGGACGAGACCTGGGTGCCGCCGCCCATGCCGCCACCGCCGCCGGTCCGACCGGTGCCGGACTCCGAGGACGAGGTGCTGCCGGACGGCGGCTGTCCCGTCGACTGCCCGGTCCCGCTCGGCGCGTTGCCGCTGGGCCGCTGTCCGCCGCCCGTGCCACCGCCCCCGCCCATGCCGCCACCGGTGCTCGGACCGGCCGTCGGGTTCGTGCCGTTGGTGCTCGTGGTCGCCGCCGACGCCGAGTACGCGGCGGGACCGGCGAGCAGAGCCACGACCGCCGCCAGCGCGGCGACACCCATCAGCTGCTGCCGCTTCGTGAACCGGCCGACCAGCAGCCCGATCACCGCGGCCGCACCGGCGACCCCGGCCACGACCTCGGCGACCGTGTACTGGGTCCCGGAGCCGGAGACCCGCTGGAGCAGGACGACCGCCCAGACCGTGCTGCCAGCGATCGCCACCGGCAGCACCCAACTCCACTTCGCCGCCGGGCCCTCGACGAACGCCCGGTAGAGCATCACGGCGCCGATCCCGGCCAGGGCCGCGATGCCCGGGGCCATGGCGGTGACGTAGTAGGGGTGGAAGGTGCCCTCGGCGAGCGCGAAGGTCAGGTAGTGCAGGACGAACCAGCCGCCCCAGAGCATCAGCGCCGCCCGCTTGGGGTCGGTCCGGGGAGCCCGGCCGCGCAGCACCAGGCCGCCCACGAGAGCCACGACCGCGAACGGGATCAGCCACGAGATCTGGCCGCCCATGATCTCGTTGAACATGCGGTAGAGGCCGGCGTCGCCGCCGAAGCTCGCGCCATTGCCCTGCGAGCCCGTCGACGCGCTCGCCCCGAAGATCCGGCCGAAGCCGTTGTAGCCGATGACCAGGTCCCAGACCGTGTTGTCGGTCGAGCCGCCGATGTAGGGGCGGGAGGAGGCCGGGATCAGGTCGACGACCACCATCCACCAGGCGCTGGAGACGACCAGCGCGACCGTGCCGACGGCGAGGTTGCGGATCCGGCGGCCCAGGCTGCCCTTGGCAGCCCACAGGTAGACCAGGAAGAACGCGGGCAGGACGACGTACGCCTGCATCATCTTCGTGTTGAACGCGAAGCCGATCGCGACGCCGGACCACACCAGCGGCATCAGCCGCCCGGTGCGCACGGACTTCATCAGTGCGGCCGCGCCGAGCAGCATCAGGAAGACCAGGACCGGGTCCGGGTTGGTGTCGCGGGTGAGGGCGACCGTGATCGGGGTGAGGGCGAGCGCGAGGGCGGCGATCGTGCCCGCCACCGGGCCGAAGTCCCGCTTGACCATGCGGTACAGCAGGGCCACCGAGCCGACGCCGACCACGACCATCGGCAGGGCCAACTGCCAGGTGCCGTAACCGAATACGCGAGCAGAGATGCCCATCACCCAGAGGGCGAACGGCGGTTTGTCGACGGTGATGAAGCTGCCCGAGTCGAGCGCGCCGAAGAAGAACGCCTTCCAGCTCTTGGTGCCGCTGTAGACGGCGGCGTTGTAGAAGGTGTTGCCGGTGACGGAGGAGAGGTTCCAGGCGTACAGGGCCGTGGCCAGCACCAGGACCACCCACAGGGCGGGGCGCGCCCAGCGGGGGTCCTCGGGGGCGCCGGTGAAGAGCCTGCGGGCACGGGCGGTCGTCATGACGGGTGCTCCAGGTTCGCCTGGTGGGACGGGTGGCGGTGAACTCCCGCCTCGTTCATGCCAGTGACCCTCGGGGCCGCTTCTGGGGGGTCCCTGAGCCCGCGCTGAGGGAAGGGTGAGAATCAGCGGACTCACAGCTCGCGCACAGTGCGGTGAGGCCGGACGCCAAGGCTTCGGCCCCGGGGAACCGGCCACTCGCCCGACGAAGGCGCGCAACACACGAGGTCTAGACTCTCCCCGCAACGGCCTGCACGACCGTGACCGGAAAAGGGCAGATTCTGCCAAACCCGAGGGGTATTCGGCGCTTTGATACGGATAGATTCAGTCACCAAGCGGTACCCGGACGGCACGGTGGCGGTCGACCGACTCTCGTTGGAGATACCCGACCGCTCGATCACCGTCCTCGTCGGACCCTCGGGCTGCGGGAAGACGACGACCCTGCGCATGATCAACCGGATGGTCGAGCCCAGCGAGGGCACCATCCTCCTGGACGGAAAGGACATCCTGCAGCAGCCCGTCAACACGCTGCGCCGGTCCATGGGATACGTCATCCAGAACGCCGGGCTCTTCCAGCACCGCACGATCGTCGACAACATCGCCACCGTGCCCCGCATGCTCGGCTGGGGCAAGGACAAGGCCCGTGCGCGGGCCCGTGAGTTGATGGAGCGGGTCGGCCTCGACGCCGCGCTCGCCAAGCGGTACCCCTACCAGCTGTCCGGCGGGCAGCAGCAGCGCGTCGGTGTCGCGCGGGCGCTCGCCGCCGATCCGCCGGTGCTGCTCATGGACGAGCCGTTCTCGGCCGTCGACCCGGTGGTGCGCAAGGGGCTTCAGGACGAACTCCTGCGTATCCAGGAGGAGTTGGGCAAGACGATCGTCTTCGTCACCCACGACATCGACGAGGCCGTCAAGATCGGCACGATGGTCGCCGTGATGCGTACCGGCGGCAAACTCGCCCAGTTCGCGCCGCCCGCCGAGCTGCTGTCCGACCCGGCCGACGCCTTCGTCGAGGACTTCCTCGGCGCCGACCGTGGCATCCGCCGGCTGTCCTTCTTCCCCTCCGCGGGCCTCGACCTGCTGACCACGCCCATCGTCGCGATCGACTCCACCGCAGAGCAGATCGCCGCCCGCGACACGGACGACGTCCCCTACCTCCTCGTCACGGACCTGGACGGCAGGCCGCTTGGCTGGTGCGAACCGAGCGACCTGACCGCCGGCGCCGTCGAGGCGGAGCAACTCCTGCCGTACGGGCGGCCGTTCGTCGCCGGAACGGATTCACTGCGGGCCGCGCTCGACTGCGCGGTGCTCTCGCCCACCGGCTGGGCCGTCGCCGTGGACGCCGAGGGCCGGGCGGCCGGGGTGGTCTCCCAGCAGACCATCGGCGAAGCCATCCGAGGCGCCCACGCGGAAGGCCGTAAGGACGCCAAGACCGCCAAGACCGCCAAGGCCGCACGGGTCGCCCGATGAACGGCTTCTTCGACATCCCCAGCGACCTCCAGCACAGCTGGCTCGGCCTCGTCGGCCTGCATCTGCGCGAGGCCCTGCTGCCGGTGCTGGCCGGGCTGCTGATCTCGCTGCCGCTCGCCCAGCTGTGCGTGCGCTTCCGCTGGCTGTACCCGCCGGTGCTGTGGATCACGACCGTGCTGTACGCGATCCCCTCGCTGGCCTTCTTCGTGCTCCTCATCGACTACACCGGCCAGACCGAGCTCACGGTGATGATCCCGCTCACCGTCTACAGCCTCGTCGTCCTGGTCCCGTCGATCGTCGACGGCGTCCGCTCGGTCCCGCAGGAGACCCTCGCCGCCGCGACGGCCATGGGCTTCGGGCCCGTACGCCGTTACGTCCAGGTCCAGTTGCCGATCGCCGTGCCCGCGATCATCGCCGGGCTGCGGGTGGCGACCGTGTCGAGCATCAGTCTCGTCAGTGTCGGCACGCTCATCGGGAACCAGGGCGCCCTCGGCAACCTGCTCAACGACGCGAACATCTACAACCGGCCCGAACTCGCCGTCAACGCCGTGCTCACCATGGCCGCCCTGGCCATCATCTGCGACGCCCTGCTGGTGGTCCTGCGCCTGTTGCTCACGCCGTGGATGCCGCGCCGGGCGCACACGAAACCGAAGGCCGACCGGCCCGACCCGGCCGCCCTCTCCCTGGAGGACGCAGCCCGGTGAACCTGATCAACTTCATCAACGCCTTCTTCAGCGACAGCGCCCACTGGACCGGCTACGACGGCATCCCCACCCGCGTGGGCGAACACATCCAGTACACCCTGCAGGCGCTCGTCCTCGCCGCCGCGATCGGGCTGCCGGTCGGCCTCATCACCGGTCACACTGGGCGCGGCGGCAACGCCCTCTCCCTGATCGCCACCGCCGGACGGGCGCTGCCCACCTTCGGCCTGCTGGTGCTGATGACCCTGATGCTGGGGTTCGGGCTGGTGAACGTGATGATCCCGCTGATCGTGCTCGCCGTCCCGCCGATCCTGGTCACCACCTACGAGGCGATGCGCTCCGTCGACCCCTCGCCGGTGGACGCCGCGCGGGGCATGGGGATGAGCGAGGCCGGAGTGCTCTTCCAGGTCGAACTGCCGGCGGCGCTCCCGCTGATCCTCAGCGGCCTGCGCTCCGCCGCCATCCAGATCGTCTCCACGGCCACCATCGCCGCGTACGTCTCCCTCGGCGGCCTCGGCCGGTACATCGTCGACGGCCTCTACCAGCGCAACTACGAGAAGGTCGTGGGCGGCGCCACGCTGGTCGCCGGGTTGGCGCTGGTGACGCTCGCGGTGTTCTGGGCGGTGCACCGGACCGCGGTGTCACGCGGGGTACGCAGAAGCGGCTGACCCAGGCACGGCTGACCCAGGCACGGCTGATCGAGGAGTGGCTGACCGAGGGCCCGGGGCGGTCGGGAGATCCGCGCCCGGGCCCTGTCACGTGTCAGTCAGCCCTCGGTGCGCGCCAGGGCCTGTTCCAGTACGACGAGCAGCGCGTCGCGCACCGAGCCGCGCTCGCGGGCGTCGAACACCACGACCGGCACCCGGTCGTTGACGTCGAGGGCCCAGCGGACCTCCTCCATCGTGTGCTCGACGCGCCCGTCGAAGGCGTTGACGGCCACCGCGAACGGGATCTGCTTGTGCTCGAAGTAGTCGACGGCCGCGTAGCAGTCGTCGAGGCGGCGGGTGTCCACGATGACGAGCCCGCCGATCGCGCCCTCGACGAGGTCGTCCCACATGAACCCGAACCGCTCCTGGCCGGGCGTGCCGAACAGGTACAGCTTCAGGGTGGGGTCGATGGTGATGCAGCCGAAGTCCATCGCGACCGTGGTGGTGGTCTTGCGCGGAGTGTGGCTGAGGTCGTCCACGCCCGCCGCGACCTCGGTGATCGCGGCCTCGGTGGTCAGTGGCTCGATCTCGGAGATCGAGCCGACGGCGGTGGTCTTGCCCACCCCGAAACCGCCCGCGATCACCATCTTGACCGGCAGGGGAGGTCTTGCTGCGGCCTGCGCGGCCGCGGGGCGGGTGGCCGGTTCAGTCGGTGTCACGGAGAACCCCTCGGGAGTCGGGGATGGCCCTGAGGCCATCGATAACCCTTCGCAGGACGGATGCGTCGTGGATGACGCCGGAGTCGGGCACATGCACCGTCAACTGCCCCGCCGCGCGCAGGTCCTCGGAGAGGATCCGGACCACGTTCAGGTGCAGTCGCAGCCTGGCCGCGATCTCCGCGATGGACTGCGGGCGGCGGCAGGCGGCGACGATGTCGTGCTGTTCGAAGGAGAGCCGGTCGAGCCCGGCGAGCCCCTCGGCGGTGGCCACCACCTGGGTCTCGACGGGCATCGTCCGGCCGTTGGCGCTGGGTGCCACCCGGCCGGCGGTGACCAGGAACGGCCGTACGGCGGGGACGTGGCCGACCGGGTCGAGGCCCGGGGGCGTGGTGCCGTCCTCGCCGGCACTGCTGGGAGTGCGGCCGTCCGCCATGGGTCGTTTCTTCCTCCTCGGCCGGGCGGGCGCCCGGTCAGCGCTTCGACGAGGCGCCGACGCTGTTCTTCAGTTCGAGCACCAGCTGGGGACTGAGCGCGCTGCCCGCCCGGTTGGCGAACAACGTCATCTCGTAGGCGATGTTGCCGAGTTTGGCCTCCTTGTCGGTGACGACACCGAGGACGGCGCCGCTGCCGACCGCGGAGACCAGGACATGGCCGCCCTCCAGGTCGATGATGACCTTGTTGAGGCCGCCGAGACCGTAGTTGCCGGAGGCACCGGCGGCCAGGCTGGTGATGCCGGAGACGATCGCCGCGAGGCGCTCGGAGTCGGCGTGCTCACGCAGCTCGGACACGGCGATGAGCAGACCGTCGGAGGAGACGGCGATGGCGTCGACGACGCCTGCCGTCTCGGTCGCGAAACGATTCAACAGCCACGTGAAGTCGGCTGCGGCGGCCTGCAGTTCGGCCGGCGTGGTGCCTCCCGTCGGAGTGTCACCTGTCGACGTGCTCACTGCTCCGCTCCTTCCGGGGAGTGGTTCTGGTGGTGCGGGGGGTTGGGTACGGTCGCGCTGTCGCGGTGCACTGGATAGGGGGTGGTGGCGGTGTCGTTTCCACTGTCGCGGTGGGCGCGCTCCACGGCCGCCTCGAACTCGTCGAGCGCGTCGCGGACGGCGTCCGCGTCGGTGGCACGGGGCGCGGCCTGCCGGGCCGCCTGCTGGTCGGGGTCGGTTCCGAAGGTCGTACGAAGGGTGGCGCCTCGGACGCGGCGGCGCAGGGGTCGGGCGCCGGGGGCGTCGTCGGAGGCGGGCGTGGGTGCCCCGGCCGGGGCCGCCTCGCTGGCGCGGGCCCTCGGGATGAAGGGGGCGTCGGCGGGCCGTGAGCCGTCGGGTGCCTTGCCCTTCGGGCCGGGGATGGTGGACTCGCCGCCGAGGGTGGCTGGCTCGCGGTCGGGGTTGGGGGTTGTCGGCGTGGCGTCGGGGGTGGGGGCGGTTGATGTGCCGTTGGGACCGGCGGCGGCTGATGTGCCGTTGGGACCGAGGGCGGTTGATGTGCCGGTCGGGGCCGAGGTCGCCGAGGTGTCCGTGCCGAGGGTGGCTGGCTCGCGGTCGGGGTCGGGGGTTGTCGGCGTGGCGTCGGGGGTGGGGGCGGTTGATGTGCCGTTGGGACCGAGGGCGGTTGATGTGCGGTTCGGGGCCGAGGTCGCTGAGGTGTCCGTGCCGAGGGTGGCTGGCTCGCGGTCGGGGTCGGGGGTTGTCGGCGTGCCGTTGGGACTGGCGGCGGCTGACGTGCCGCTCGGGGCCGAGGTCGCCTGGGTGTCCGTCGGGGCGGTGTCGCGCCGGGGCACCCTGCGGGGGAGCGGGGCGGGCTCGTCGTCGCCCGGAGCGGTGCCGTTGGGGGAGGCGGTGCGGGCGGTGCGTACGGGCCCGTCCGCCGTGGAGCCGGCACCCGGCCCAGCATCGGCGGAGCCCGCGCGACCGGCCTCGGCGGCCGAGGCCGCCGCTGCCGCCGATATCCGACCGGCACCCGAGACCGACCCCGAGCTCGCTTCCGACCTCGAATCCGAAGCCGAACCGGAGCCCGCGGCCGAACCGGAGCCCGCGGCCGAACCGGAGCCCGTGGCCGTACCGGAGCCCGTGGCCGTACCGGAGCCCGTGGCCGTACCGGAGCCCGTGGCCGTACCGGAGCCCGTGGCCGTACCGGAGCCCGTGGCCGAACCGGAGCCCGCGGCCGTACCGGAGCCCGCGGCCGTACCCGCCCCCGTACCTGAACTCGAGCCCGAACCGGCGGCCGTGGCCGTACCCGCCCCCGTACCTGAACTCGAGCCCGAACCGGCGGCCGTGGCCGCACTCGGGCCCGAACCGGAGTCCGCGGCCGCTCCCGAAGCCGACCCCGAGCGCGCCCCCGTCTCCGAACCCGACCCTGAAACCGAACCCGCCTCTGAACCCGACCCTGAAACCGAACCCGCCTCTGAACCCGACCCTGAAACCGAACCCGCCTCCAACACCGAAGCAGATCCCGAAGCCAACGCCCGCCCCGTGCCGCCCCCCGCCGAACCGCCGGAGGCGACTGCCACCGGGCTCATCGTCAGCAGCAGGGACGACGGGATGGCCACCTCGGCGGTCACGCCGCCGCCCGGCGTACGGGACAGGGTCACGCTCACCTCCCAGCGGCGCGCCAGCGTGCCGACCACGAACAGGCCGAGGACCTTCGTCGGGACGAGGTCGAGGCGTTCGCGGCGGATCAGGCGGGCGTTCTCCTCTTCGAGTCGCTCGGTGCTCATGCCGAGGCCGTGGTCGGCGACGATGACCAGCGCGCCCTCGGCGCCGTCGCGGACGGTCACCTCGACGGGGCTGCCGGCGGGCGAGAAGGACACGGCGTTCTCGACGAGTTCGGCCACCATCAGCGTGAGGTCGCCGATGATGTCGGGCTCGACCATGGCCTCGGTCCCGGCGTGCAGGTGCACCCGCTGGAAGCCCTCGATCTGACCGAGCGCGGCCCGTGCGACGTTGGTGAGCGCGAGCGGCCCGGAGTCGAGGACGGTCTCGCGGATGCCGGCGAGCAGCATCAGGCTGTCGGCGTTGCGGCGCAGGCGGACGGCGATGTGGTCGATGGAGTAGAGGCGCTCCAGCAGGGCGGGGTCGGTCTCGCCCCGCTCGACCGCGTCGATCAGCGCCAGCTGCCGGGCGGTCAGGTTGCTGACGCGGCGGCCGACGTTGCCGAACATCTCGGCGACGTTGCGACGGCTGAGCACCTGGCGTTCCAGCAGCGCGGACGCGGTGGTCTGTACGTGGTTGAAGGCGTCGGCGAGGTCGCCGATCTCGTCCTTCGCGGTGACCGGGATCTCGCGCAGCCGGACCGGCCCGGCGTCCTCGGTGTCCTCGTCGGCGACGCGGGCGAGTTCACGGCCGGCGACGTCGGCGACCTCGCGGGCCGCTCCGGTGAGTGCCTGCACCGGCCGTACCACCGAGCGCCGCACCAGCACCGCGAAGGCGATCCACACGGCGAAGAGGAACAGCGCCAGGCCCAGCAGCAGGACGGCGCGCCAGGCGGCCTCGCTGGAGGCGGAGTCGGAGCGGTCTGCGATCTGGCCGATGAGGGACGAGGTGATCTTCAGCCGGGTCTCGGACTGCATCCGGTAGTCGCGGTACGAGCCGAGCGCCTCGGTGAAGGCCTCGCGGATCTGCGTGGGCGTACCGGCCTGGAGGTTGCCGGGGTCGATCTGCAGCTCGGCGTAGTGCCGCCCGATCGTCGCCTGCGCGGAGTTGTGCTCGATCCCGCCCAGCTCGTTCGCCTGGGCCTCGGTCGCGAACCGGGCGAAGCGGTCGGCCTGGTGGTTGTACTCGTTCTCGAAGCCGACCGCGCCGATGAACTCGATCTGGGCGTTGCTGTCGCCGGTGCGCGCGGAGAAGACGGCCGTCTCGAAGGCGCTGTGGGCGGCGTCGGCGCGCAGCAGGGAGTCCAGCAGGTTGCCGGTGAAGGTGCCGGCGAGGTCCGCGTTGTGGTCCAGCCCGAGGCCGTCGATCAGGCCCTTGGAGGCGTTGGTGTAGGCCGGGTCGATGTTGTCGGCGGGCAGATAGCCCTCCTCGACGGTGTCGCGCAGGCTGGTCAGGCCGTTGATCTCGCGCAGCGCCTGGGCCTCGGTGTCCGGCAGCCGGTCGCCGAAGGTGTCGCGCACCTTCTCCACCTGGGAGTCGACCGCGATCTGGGCCTTGCGGTAGTCGGCGTCGGAGGGGCGGGCCCCCGTGGGCGCGGCCTCGTGCCGCACGGACAGCAGGATGGCCTGCTGGTGCTCGGTCTCCACCCGGTCCACCAACTCGGCGACCTGCGCGCTGTCCCGGACCAGCTCGGCCGCGGAGTCAGCGTTCCGCGCCTGACCCACCTGGTCGGCGATGAGGTAGGCGAGCAGCGCGGCGAGTACGGCCAGCGGCACGCCGACCAGGACGTTGAGTTTGCGGCGGAACGGCCAGCGGTCGGCGAATCCCCGAACGCCACCCCGGGGCTCGTTCGTGGACACCAGGCCTCCTTCGTGACCGATTGTGATCGCTTACGGACCGGTGCGCCAAGGGCACCCAAGTCGGTGTGACGCTACCGGCACTGAGGTGGGACAACACCTGTGCGGCCCTCGCACGTCACTGTGACCGGCGCCAACTTCCGCGAGACTACAGCCGCTTCGGACGCCGGTTAGCGCCACCCTGAGTCAAGAATCCATCACGAACCGCTCCGCTTCGGCGGGTTCCGTGCGGGTCCGTTCATTCCTCCTTCACAACCGGCAACTCATTGAAGCCAATTGGTGACCAGGCTGCTCTTGACTGACCAAGAACCGGCTGGATTGGATCAGCGCATAAGAGCTTTCGAGCAACCATCTCCGAGCAATCACCCCACCCTCAGTCCGGAACGGGAATCGTGACTTCTACAACCGCACACAGCAGGTCCTTCAGGACACATCCCGGCGTGGCCGCCGTCGCGCTTGCCGCCGCCGCGGCCCTGCTCGCGGGATGCTCCTCCTCCGACGACACGTCCGACCCGCTCGCTGGGGAGAAGGCGGACGGCGGCACCGTCGTCGTCGGCTCCAACAACTTCGCCGAGAGCATCCTGCTCGCCGACATCTACGGCGAGGCCCTGAAGGCCAAGGGTGTCAAGGTCACCTACAAGCCCAACATCGGCAGCCGCGAGACCACGTACGGCCTGCTGAAGAACGGCTCCATCACGGTCCTGCCGGAGTACAACGGCTCGTTGCTCGCCTATCTGGACCCGAAGGCGGAGCAGAAGACGGCCGAGTCGGTGAACGCGGCCGCGAAGGCCAAGCTCGACGCGAAGCTGACGCTGCTGGACTCGGCGCCCGCCGAGGACAAGGACTCCGTCAGCATCAACGCGGAGACCGCGAAGAAGTACAACCTGACCGCCCAGTCCACCCTCGCGGACCTCAAGGACATCGCTCCGGAGCTGGTCATCGGCGGTTCGCCGGAGTTCCAGACCCGGCAGCAGGGCCTGTTGGGCCTGAAGTCCGAGTACGGCCTGGAGTTCAAGTCGTTCAAGGCGCTCGACGCGGGCGGCCCGCTGACCCAGGCGGCCCTGACGAAGAACACCGTGCAGGCCGCGGACATCTTCACCACGGACCCGACCATCACCAAGGAGAAGTTCGTCGTCCTCCAGGACCCGAAGAACCTCTTCGGCTTCGCGAACGTGACCCCGCTGGTCTACAAGTCGGGCCTCTCCCAGGAGGGCGTGGCCGCTCTCAACGAGGTCTCGGCCAAGCTGGACACCAAGGCGCTGCTGGAGATGGACTCCCAGGTGCAGCTGGAGAACAAGGACCCGCTCGACGTCGCCAAGGCCTGGCTGAAGACGGTCGGCCTGGACTGACGGAGAGACCTGCTCCCGGTGTCGGCCTCCGGTGACACCGGGAGCCCGCTCAGTAACCGACGTGGAACGTGGCGTCCTGCTGCTCCGTACTCGTCGAGATCGAGTCGATCCGCAGGACGTAGTTCGAGTGCCGGATGTACCGGGTCGGGTTGTTGTACGAGCGGAAGGACGACCAGGAGACCTCGGCGAGCCCGGCCGTCCGGTGGAAGGTCGTGTCCTCGGCGAACGCGGCCGTGCCGTCGTTCTCGTCCAGCCGCAACTCGTAGTTGTAGTGCCGCAGATGGCGCGTCGGGAAGTTGACCGACTGGAAGGACACACCCGACGAGTCGGCGAGGCCGGGCACCAGCTTCCACTGGGATTCGGGAACGGGTCGAAGGGGTGCGCGTCGATCCGCCCGACGTAGCCGCTGTGCCGGACGTAACGGGCCGGGTAGTCGTAGGGCTTGAGCCGGTTCCAGGTCGGGGCGCCCCACTTCGCGACGAGGTTGTCGTACTGGGCGGAGGTGATCGACTGGATGCCGCAGTGCTTCGAGTTGAGCGGCTGGGTGTACAGGTGCTGGCCGCGAGGTTGGTGGACTGCCAGGCGTAGAAGACGCCGTTCGGCGTCTAGGTGTCGCCCCACAGGTACCAGGTGTTGGACGTTAGGGACCTCACCACCTCCGGTGCCTCCGTACCGCCGTGCACCACCGGAGGCGCCCCGACCAGTCCGCCGGTCGCGGCGAGCGGGGCACCGCCCACGCCGCCTACAGCTGTGTGGGGGACCGGAGGCACCCGTGCCCGCCCTGTCCAGTTCCGTCCGCGCCCGAGCCGCCGACCCGATCGCCACCGCATCCCCGCCGGGCAGCGCAGCGAAGTCGGCCTCCATGGCAACCGAACCTGCCTTGTTCCAGGCCATCTTGCCGGTCGCCCTCGGTGGCCGATGACGGGAGTAACTTCGTCCATGACTGAAAAAAGTGCGCCGCGCCGAAGAGGCGTGGTGGGCGTCTCCTCACTGACCGAGCGCGTCCTCGAACTCCTCGCCTCCGGGCAGGCGACCACGCGCACCGAACTCGCCGCGCTGCTCGGCGCCGCACCGTCGACGGTCTCCTTCGCGGTGGGCCAGTTGATGACCCACGGGCTGGTCGCCGAGGTGGGCACGCTGTCCTCGACCGGCGGACGCCCGCGCAAGGTGCTGCGGCTCGGCGGCAGCGACGGATACGCCGTGGCGGCCGAACTCGGCGGTATGCACGCCCACGTGGGCGTCGTCCACCCCGGTGGCGGCCTCACCGACGTCTCCACCGTGCCGTTCGCGACGGCCGACGGGCCCGAGGCGGCGCTGCCCGGACTGACCGAGACGCTCGAAGGCCTGGCCGACCGGCACGGCCGGGGCCTGCTGCGCGGCGTCGGCCTCTCCCTGCCGGGACCGGTGGACGTCGACTCCGGCGTGGTCACCCTGCCGTCCCGGATGCCCGGCTGGAACCGCTTCCCCGTACGGGACTGGCTGGAGGACCGCTTCGGCGTCCCGGCGGCCGTCGAGAACGACGCCAACTGCATGGCCGTCGGCGAGCACACCGTGCAGCCCGCCGAACGCCGCCAGTCGATCATGGTGAAGTCCGGCACGGCGATCGGTGCCGGCGTCATCGCCGACGGCCGCCTCTACCGGGGCGGCTCCGGCGCCGCCGGCGAGATCACCCACGTCCGGGTCGAGGCCGCCCAGGACACGCCCTGCTCCTGCGGCAACACCGGCTGTCTGGAGACCGTCGCCTCCGGTGCCGCCCTGGTACGCATCCTGCGCGAGCGCGGCCTCGACGTGACGTCCACCGAGGACGTCGTACGGCTCTCCCGCGACGCCGACCCCGAGGCGACCCGCGCGGTCCGCCAGGCCGGCCGCTACCTCGGGCAGGTGCTCGCCGCCAACGTCAACTTCTTCAACCCCGACGCCGTGTACCTCGGCGGCATCCTCTCCACCCTGGAGCCCTTCGTCGCCGCCGTGCGCAGCCAGCTCTACGAGGGCTGCCATCCCCTCGTCACCGAGCACCTGGTCATCGAACGGGCCAGCCTCGGCGCCGACGCCGGCCTGGTCGGTGCGGGGCAGTTCGCGCTGCAGCGGGCGCTGGCGCAGGCGCTGGAGGCCGTCACCGGCGCGCACCTCCCCCCGGCCGGCACCGCCCACCTTTCACCTGGTGGCAACCACTCCTCATCTCCCGGCAACCACACCCGGGCCGGAGACCGTCACCCTTGACCTTCCACCGACGTCTGGAGCACCCGTGCCGGAATCCCGCCCCGTCATCGCCGTCGCCGGACTCGGCATCGAGTCCTCGACCTTCTCGCCCGCACGCACCGAGGCCGCCGCCTTCCACCCGCGGCGCGGCGCGGACGTCCTGACGCGGTACCCCTTCCTCGCCCCCGGGCAGCCCCTGCGTGCCGCCGCGGACTGGCGCGGCGCCCTGGTCGGCAAGGCCCTGCCCGGCGGCACGGTGACGAGCACCGCGTACGCCGAACTGGCCGCCGAGCTCCTCAACAGCCTCAGCGACCTGGGTCCCGTCGACGGCCTCTGGTACGACATCCACGGCGCGATGACGGTGGAGGGACTGGACGACGCCGAGGCCCAGCTGCTCCACCGCATCCGGGAGGTCGTCGGCCCGCGCGTCCTCGTGTCCACCTCCATGGACCTGCACGGCAACGTCTCCCGCGAACTCGTCCACCAGAGCGATCTGATCACCTGCTACCGCACGGCCCCGCACGAGGACGCCATGGACACCAAGGAGCGTGCGGCCCGCAACCTCGTCGACCTCCTCGCGAGCGGCGCGCCCCGGCCGGCCAAGGCCTGGATCCCGGTGCCGGTGCTGCTGGCAGGAGAGCAGACCTCGACCCGGATCGAACCCGCGAAGAGCGTGTACGCGGCCGTGGACGAGGTGGCGGCGGCGGACGGCGTGACGGACGCGGCGATCTGGGTCGGCTACGCATGGGCGGACGAGCCGCGCAACCGGGCCGCGGTCGTCGTCACGGGGCCCTCGCCGGACGCCGTCGCCGCCGGCGCGGAGCGGCTGGCCGGCGGCTTCTGGAAGGCCCGCCACACCTTCGACTTCGTCGCGCCGACGGCCACCCTGGACGAGTGCCTCGACGCCGCCCTCGCCTCCACCGCCCGCCCCTACTTCGTCAGCGACACCGGTGACAACCCGACGGCGGGCGGCGCCGGGGACGTCACCTGGGGCCTCCGCCAGGTCCTGGAACGCCCGGAGTTCAAGGACCCGTCCGGGCCCACGGTCATCTACGCCTCCCTGCCCGGACCGCGCGCCGTCGACACGGCGGTGGCGGCCGGCGTCGGCGCGACCGTCACGATCACCGCGGGCGCGGAGGTCGACGACCGGCACGCCGGCCCGCTCACCCTCACCGGCGAGGTCCACGCCGTCCGGCACGGCGACCGGGACGCGGAGACCGAGGTCGTGCTGCGGGTGGGCGGCGTGCACGTGATCCTGACCCGGCTGAGGAAGCCGTACCACCACGAACACGACTTCACCGACCTGGAGTTGAACCCGAGGACGGCCGACGTGGTGATCGTGAAGATCGGCTATCTGGAGCCCGAGCTGTTCGCCATGGCCGCCGACTGGAAGATGGCGCTCACCCCGGGCGGCGTCGACCAGGAGCTGACCCGCCTCGGCCACCACCGTATCCGCCGGCCCCTGTTCCCCTTCGACCCGGAGATGCCCGACCCGGACCTCACCGCCCGCCTCATCGCCCCTTCGAACAAGCCGCTCACCGGCCTGGACGAGTGAGCTGGGAGCCGCCTTCGGCCTCGGCGATCAGGCGGTCCAGCAGGGCGATCAGTACGTCTCGGCTCGACCCGCGCTCGCGGGCGTCGCACAGCAG